>DATFET010000541.1:0-7239 GCA_035250835.1 Anaerolineales bacterium | reverse complement strand
AACAAAATTGTAAGCTTTCAATTCGCAATGCATCGATGATAAACCTCCATACGTACAAAAAAATTTTCGTATTGACATTTCAACACCATATATGGGGGGCGTCTCTAAATGCAGGCTTGCTGCTGGCTGAAACAGACGTTCTACAGAAGTGGATAAGTTTTCAAAATAGTTCTACGCGAATCTTTAACATTGAGCGACCTTAAAAAACCAAATGGTTTAATAAAAGCGTAGGCTTAACGTGTTGTTAATCCATTACAAATCTGCTAGAATGTGACCGCGCTGAAATCAGGATGTGGTGATCGAGACCCTCCTAAAGCCCCGCAAGACAAATAAAAAAAATTTATAACAGGCACGCAGATAAGCCGCTGATAAAGCGGGTTAATTTGACGACGCCAAAATCAAGTTGTGGAGCATTTATGAACGCTGAACAGGCATGGCAATCCGTATTAGGACAACTCCAGATGGAAATGCCGCGCGCCTCTTTTGATACCTGGGTGCGCGATACAAAGCCTCTTTCCTATCAGAATGGAACATTGATAATCGGTGTGCGCAACGCATATGCGCGTGACTGGCTGGAGAATCGTCTCGCGAGCACGGTGAGCCGTCTGCTTGTTGGCATCGTGAATGCCAGTGTCAATGTGGATTTTGTCGTGAATGGCAATGACCACGAACCTCCGGCGGATGAGACCCGCTCGCATCCCGACCCACTGGAGCCTGCGGAGGTTTACGAAGCGCCGGTCCGCCCCTCGAGCATGAACCCGCGCTATCTGTTCGAAACATTCGTGGTCGGGTCAGGGAATCGGCTTGCTCACGCGGCTTGTCTGGCTGTGGCAGAAAAGCCGGCCCGTGCCTATAATCCGCTTTTTCTGTACGGTGGGGTTGGACTTGGCAAGACACATCTTCTGCATGCCATTGGGAACGTCTGTCACAAACGCGGCTTGAACGTGCTGTATGTCTCGTCGGAGGAATTCACCAACGACATGATCAATGCGATCCGTACTCATACCAACCAGGCGTTCCGTGAAAAATATCGCTCCGCGGACGTGCTGCTGGTGGATGACATTCAGTTCATCGCAGGCAAGGAGTCCACACAGGAGGAATTCTTCCATACGTTCAACACTCTGCACGGGCAGGACAAGCAGATCATCGTTTCGTCCGACAGGCCCCCCAAATCCTTCAACACGCTGGATGAGCGCCTGCGCTCCCGCTTCGAATGGGGGCTGACCGCCGATATCCAGCTGCCCGATCTCGAAACCCGCTTGGCGATCCTGCGCTCAAAAGCCGAACGAACAGGCCGGCAGATCTCGGACGATATCCTGGAGACCATTGCGCGCCGCGTACAGTCCAATATCCGCGAACTGGAGGGTGCACTCAACCGTATCCTTGCCTTTGCTGACCTGAGCGGCACAATGCTCACCCCGCATCTTGTCGAAGTGGCGCTCGCCGACCTTTTGCCTCAGCGCAATGACGTTGCGCCGGAAAAGATCATCGAACTGGTCGCAAAGGAATGGCAGACCACGGTGGATGCCCTGATGGGTCGCGATCGTTCCCAAAAGATTGCACAGCCAAGACAGGTAGCTATGTATCTCCTCCGCAAGGAAACGGACGCGTCCCTGCCGCAGATTGGCGAAGTCCTGGGCGGACGAGACCACACTACAGTGATGTACGCCATCGAAAAGATCACCAGCGACATCGAGACCAAAACAGACCTGCGCAAGCGGGTGGTCAATGTCAAACAGCAGTTATATGGTCATGGGGCTGTGATTTAGCAGCCCAAAATAATATGCGGAAATCCTCAATCGGGGCCGGTCTCGGTACGCAGAAAACGCTACTCGACCCTCACCCCGATTGAGGATTTTAAGGGAAGGATTTGATTTTTTCTATGATATAATCCCGCCCCGGCGCTGGTGATTGAGTAAGTCGAAACCAAGCGTCACATATCTTGCCTGGGACGGGCATCAAGCGTCCTTGAGCGGGTCAGGTTCCGAGAGCCGCATCCCCGCTAAACTCACAACACTTCACGCAGTCGCCCAGGCGCCACGCGTTCGGAAGTGGAGAAGTTAGGAGAATAATGGCCGTAATTTCCATGAAAGCCCTGCTTGAGAGCGGAGTCCATTTTGGGCATCGCACAAACAAGTGGGATCCCCGTATGAAACCGTACATCTTCACCGAGCGTAACGGTATTCATATCATTGACCTGCAACAGACCTCCAAGCTGTTGAACCACGCCTATAATGTCATCCGCGATGCCGTTGTGAATGGCGGAACGGTCCTGTTCGTCGGCACAAAGCGTCAGGCGCAGGAAACCGTTGCCGAAGAGGCGGCGCGCTGCGGAATGCCCTACGTGACCGAACGCTGGATGGGTGGTATGCTCACCAACTGGTCGACCATGCATGCCCGCATCCAGGAGTTGGAGCGCCTTGAAAAGATGCGCGACAACAACGAGCTCGACCGCTTGACCAAGAAAGAGGGGCTGTTGATCGGACGCGAGATCACGCGTCTCACCACCCGCCTCTCAGGTACCCGCTCGATGAAACGCCGCCCTGACCTGCTCTTCATCATCGACGTCGGACGGGAAGAGGCCGCGGTCCATGAAGCGAACCTGCTCAACATCCCCATCGTCGCAATGGTGGATACAAACTGCAATCCCCAGGATATCGACTACGTCATCCCCTCCAATGATGATGCCATCCGCGCTATCAAACTGCTGGTCGCAAAAGTCGCCGATGCTGTCCTCGAAGGCAAAGCCATGCGCAAGGAAGAGGAAGCGGAAGAAACACCCGAAGACCAGGCCAGGATCAAGGCTGATAAGACGGCCCGCAAGCCGAAGGTCGTTGAGACCGATGAAGAGCTGGAAGACAATGCCCTGCTGGGTGAATCCACGCTGGCGAAATTGAATGCAGCCGCTGAAGCTGAGGCTAAAACTGAAGCCGAAGCTGAAGTTAAAAAAGTTGACAATGAGCCTGTTGAAGGGTAACCAGATGGAAATCACGACTGACATGATCAAGGAATTGCGCGCTGCGACCAATGCAGGCATCCTGGATTGCCGCAAAGCGCTTACTGAAGCCAATGGTGATTTTCAGAAGGCTGTGGACTGGCTGCGCGAGAAAGGCATGGCAACCGCCGCAAAACGCTCCGACCGTGAAGCATCACAGGGTATTGTCGAGCTGTATTCCCACGGCGGCGGACGTGTTGGCGTCATGGTGGAGGTGAACTGTGAGACGGATTTCGTTGCCCGCTCCGAGCAGTTCCGTCAGCTGGCGCACGAGATCGCCCTGCAGATCGCTGCCTCATCGCCGCGTTATCTCAAAGCGGAGGAGATCCCCGCGGCCGTCCTCGATCACGAGGCGGATATTGCCCGCGCCCGCGCCAAAGAGGAAGGCAAGCCCGACAACGTCGTTGACCGAATCGTTCAGGGACGCCTCGAAAAATTCAAGGATGAAGTTGTCCTTTCCCGCCAGCCCTACATCCGTGACGAATCCATCACAGTAGAAAAATTGATCCTCCAGAATGTGGCGGCCATCGGTGAGAACGTCATTGTACGCCGCTTCCAGCGCTGGGAACTTGGCGAGACGTTCGGCGATTAGTATTGATAAGACCAACCTTCGGGTTGGTCTTTTACTATAGGCAAAGGAGAGATATGAGCGATATCAAATATAAGCGTATTCTTCTCAAACTAAGCGGTGAGGCGCTGGCAGGCAGGTCGGGTTACGGCATCGACGTGGCTGAGGCGGAGTCCATCGCCAGCCGTATCAAGGAAGTGTACGACATGGGGGTAGAAGTCGCGGTGGTGATCGGGGCTGGCAATCTATGGCGCGGCAAACAGGGGTTGCAACGCGGCATGGACCGCGCCACTGCCGATTACATGGGCATGCTTGGCACGGTCATGAATGCATTGATCGTCATGGATGCGCTCGAGCGGGCTGGTGTATATACGCGCGTCATGTCTGCGATCGAGATGCGCGCCATCGCCGAGCCGTACATCCGCCGACGCGCCATCCGTCATCTCGAAAAAGGACGCGTGATCATCTTCAGCGCCGGGACAGGAAACCCCTATTTTTCAACGGATACCGCCGCCGCCCTGCGCGCGACCGAGATCGGCGCGGATATCGTGATCAAAGCCACGAAAGTGGACGGCGTCTATGATTCGGACCCGAAACATAATTCCTCTGCTACAAAATTCGATAACATGACCCATCTTGATTTTTTGAGCCGCAGGCTGACGGTCATGGATAGTACAGCCGTCACCCTGTGCATGGAGAATAACCTGCCCATCCTGGTCCTGAATTTTTGGGATACCAATGCCCTGACGAGCGCGCTGCGCGGTGAACCGGTCGGCACTCTTGTAAGTGGGTAGTTCGAATGGAGTCATCCAAGGGGGAGCCAGCCTCTCCCTTTTATTTTTGAGAGTCTCTCTTGTTTCTTCAAAACCTCTCTGATGTTGCCTGCGTGTGGCAAATTTTGGTATTTTGGTGTATCCTTAACCCAGGTTAAATTCAGCACCAGGAGGCTGTGGTGATTAAAGACATGCTCAGCAGCGCAGAGAGTCGCATGCGCGGCGCCATACAAGTTCTTCACGATGATCTTGCTGCCATCCGAACAGGGCGTGCCAACCCCGGCCTGGTTGAAAAACTGCCGGTGGAATATTATGGTACACCTACGCCCTTGATGCAGTTGGCTTCGATCAGCGTTCCGGAACCGCGTTCGCTCACGATCAAGCCTTTCGATCCGACCACGATCAAAGTGATCGAAAAAGCGATCCAGGCTTCTGAACTGGGCTTGAATCCCAATAATGATGGTAAGGTGATTCATCTCAACCTGCCTCCTTTGACAGAGGAACGCCGCCGCGACCTGGCCAAGCACGTTCACCATCGTCTGGAGGAATCGCGGGTTGCCATTCGCAATATCCGCCGTGACACGCACAACGACATGCGCGATTTCGAAAAGGAAAAGTTGATCTCAGAGGATGAGCTCGAACGCGGCGAAGTGGACCTGCAGAAACTGACAGACCGCTATATCGAAGAAGTCGCCGAAATGGGAAAGAAAAAAGAAACCGAGATCATGGAAGTGTAGCCCGCTGCTTGCAAGGGCCGCATCATCACACCCTGCTTGCAATCACACATTTGAGTTATGACCGAGTCCCCTTCTACTATTCCTGCTGATAAATTACCCCGTCACGTTGCCATGATCATGGACGGAAACGGACGCTGGGCGTTATCGCGCAGGTTGCCGCGTCTCGCTGGACACAAAGCTGGAACGGAAAACCTGCGGCGCGTCATCCGGGCGACGGTCGAGTTTGGTGTTAAGTACCTAACGATCTATGCCTTCTCTACTGAGAACTGGGGCCGCCCGCCGGAAGAGGTCAAGGGGTTGATGTACATCCTCGAAGATGTGATCGACCGCGAGCTGGCTGAACTGAACAAGGAAGGGGTTCAATTGCGTCATATCGGCCGCCTCGAGCGCCTTGCGCCCACCCTGCAGGAAAAAGTCCTGGAAGCCATTGAGTTGACCAGGAACAATGAGCGGCTGATTTTGAATGTTGCCTTCAATTATGGCGGACGGGATGAGATCGTCAATGCCATTCAACACATCATGAAGGACGGTATCCCGCCGGGGGATGTGACCGACGAGCTGGTCAGCCGCTACCTGTATACGGCTGGCGTTCCCGATCCCGATTTGATCATCCGAACATCAGGTGAATTACGCGTGAGCAACTTCCTGATCTGGCAGGCAGCCTATTCCGAATGGTATGTCACACCGACGTACTGGCCCGATTTTGATAAGGAGGAATACCACCACGCGCTCGAGATATTTGCCCAGCGGGATCGCCGTTACGGCAAAGTCTCACCGAAGGCGTACGAGGCCTCTAATGCTTAAACGCACACTGACGGCGCTTGTCCTCGCCGCGGTCGTCCTGCCTGCGATCATTTTCGGAGGGGTATATTATTTTCTGGTCTTTACGATCTTTCTGGTTGGCAGTGCATGGGAGTACGTCCGTTTGTATCGCGCGGTTCAATTTGAACCACACGAAATCGTCACGGTTGGAAGCGTGCTCGTGATTGCCACAGCACGCTTCTTTTTTGAAGAGGCAGCAATCCCATTGTTTGGCATCTCCATCCTGCTGGCAATGGCTGTCCATACATTGGCCTATGAGCGCGGCCGGGAGCGGGCTGGGGTCGATTTTACCATTTCAGCTGCAGGTATCGCCTATCTGGGCTGGATCGGTTCATACCTGCTCGACCTGCGGCAGCTTCCCCAGGGCGGCTGGTGGTGGATGATCGTCCTTCCGATCGTGTTTGCGAGTGATACAGGGGCGTATTCGATCGGTTCCGTGTATGGGAAACACAAAATGACTCCGCGGCTCAGCCCTAAAAAAAGCTGGGAAGGATATTTTGCAGGAGTATTCACCGCGGTGATCATTGGCGCTTTCTTTGCCTATGCATTTTCATCCCTCGGACCTCAACCCCTGGCCGGCTTGATCGATCCGCTGAAGGGTGCCTTGCTCGGGCTGGTCATCGGCGCGGTGGCGCCCCTGGGAGACCTGGGTGAAAGCATGCTCAAGCGGCAGAGCGGCCTGAAGGACTCGAGCAATGTCTTCCCCGGTCACGGCGGCTTCCTGGACCGCATCGATGCCTGGCTCTGGGGCGCGGCGATCGGTTATTTCATCATCCAAATTTTTTTCCTGTAAAAGGAGGTGGCTATGTCAGCCCATGTACATCGTGACCCGACAAGGAATCTTGCCCTTGAACTGGCGCGAGTCACCGAGGCAGCGGCGCTGGCGGCCGGCCGTTTCATGGGACGCGGGGATAAGGAGGCGGCAGACGACGCTGCGGTTACTGCTATGCGGATCGTCCTCCAGACCGTGGACATGAATGGGATCATTGTCATTGGGGAGGGGGAAAAGGACAACGCTCCCATGTTGTACAACGGCGAGAACGTGGGCAACGGTTCAGCCCCGGACGTGGACGTTGCCGTGGATCCCATCGACGGGACCCGTCCCCTGGCGTTTGGCCGCTCAAATTCACTGGCAACTGTTGCCATCGCCCCGCGCGGGACGATGTTCGACCCGGGTCCGTTCGTGTACATGAATAAGCTGGCGGTGGGACCGGAAGCGAAGGGAATGATCGATATTGAAAAATCCATTACCGAGAATCTCCAGGCCATTGCGAAAGCCAGGCACAAGGATGTGGAGGACCTGACCACTATCATCCTCGACCGTGACCGCCACAAGGACATGAT
>DATFET010000539.1:0-2195 GCA_035250835.1 Anaerolineales bacterium | reverse complement strand
TGGGTGTTATTGCATCCATGCAGACCAGTCATGCGCCGTTCAGCGTGGAAGAAGACCTGGTATGGACCCAGCGGACAGGTCCCGAGCGCTGGCCGTTCGCTTTCCCCTGGCGTTCGCTCAAAAACGCTGGAGCCACACTGGTTTTGGGCAGTGATTGGACAGTCGCTTCATTTGATCCGCTGTTCAATATCTACTTTGCACTCAACCGCAGGAAATATGCTGCCTCTGATCCCGATCAAAGATTGACACTCGAAGAGTGTATCCTTGCTTATACGCGCGATGCAGCTTACACGGAATTCATGGAAAGTGAAAAGGGACAGATCAAGGAAGGTTATCTTGCTGATCTGGTCCTTTTCTCGCACGACTTGTTTGAGCTGAATCCAGAAGATATCCAGAACGCCCAGGTTGTGATGACCATTGTGGATGGAAGGATCGTGTTTGAAGAATAAGAGGAAAGCTGCAGAGTTCATCGAGTCCTTTGAACTCTGCAGCAACACATCCTGATGTGATTAATCTGTCAGGTGACTTGCCCTGCGGATCAGCTCCATGAACTCACCCATGTCTTCATCCCAGGGCAGGGTCTCGCTTACGCGTTGGGCTTCATGATACACGAATGAAAGCGAGCTTTTCTCAGCCCAGTAACTCTTCTTGAGGATCTCGGCGAATTCTGCTACGATGACTGATCGTTGGAAATAAGGGTCAGCCTGCGCAAATTCGTCCTTGATTTCGCTCGTATAAAAATCCCTTGACAGTTCGACAACCTGGCGCGTATCTGGGTCCTGCCAGCGCATAAAGACCGTGGCAACATTTCCGTAGGCTTCGGGATACAGCTTGACCTCGTACAACGCGGTCACTGAATGACCTGCGCCGATCTCGCCCGCGTCCACACTGTTGTTGCGGAAATCCTCATCGTCGATGGCACGGTTCTCGAAACCGACCAGGCGATAACGCATGACAACCTCGGGGTTGAACTCCACCTGAACTTTGGCGTCCATCGCAATCGCCTGCAGAGTGCCGGTGATCTGGTCGATAAAGAGACGGCGGGCTTCGCGCAGATCGTCCACATAGGCATAGAACCCATCACCGTTGTCGGCGAGCTGCTCCATCAGGACGTCGTTGTAATTGTCCATGCCAAAGCCGATGGTGGTCAATGTTACGCCTTCCTCAACATAATGATCCACCTCCTCCAGGATCTCGTCGGGTCCTGTCACGCCGACATTGGCGACGCCATCGGAACACAGGATCACGCGATTGATGCCGTGGGGATTGTAGGCGCGCATGGCCATGTTATATCCCAGCCGGATCCCTGCTTCGGCATTTGTCGCACCTTCGGGGTGGAGGCTGTAGATCGCATCGAGAATCCTGCCTTTATCGGAACCCGGCGTTGGGTCCAGGGCGACGCGGGCTTCCGATCCATAGACAACGATGCTGACCGTATCTGAGGGATGCAACTGCTCCACGAGCAGCTCGAGCGAACGCTTGACCAGGCCCAGGCGATTGTCCATGTCCATCGAGCCAGAGATGTCGATCACGAACGTCAGGGAAGCATCCTTGCGCTCGTATTCCGGGACCTGATATCCCTGAATGCCAACCCGCAGCATTTGATAACGCTCGGTTTCTGTGAACGGTGAATACGCTCCATCCAGGGTAATCCCGAATGCCTGATGCGCGGGCGGGTTGGGATACCCCTGATCGAAGTAGTTGACATACTCCTCCACACGGACCGAATCGCTCGGAGGCAGGTTTCCCTCACTCAAATAGTTTCGCATGAGGGTATACGATCCTGTATCCACATCCAGGGCAAATGTGGACAGGTTATCGTCCTCGGTGTCTATGGAGGGGTTGACTCCATAGTTTTCGAAGAACATGTCATAAGGTTCGCGGCTGGCAGGAGGTATTCCTGTGTGGGGCAGAAGGGGATTTGAACTGGAGTCCGTGGGTTGAGGAAAAAATTCGGAAGCCGGCATTTCTGGCTCATAGATGCCGGCCGGCGCCTCTGTCGCTGCGGGCTCTTCAGTATCATACTTCTCGGGGACAGGCTGAGAATCGAGAGGCGTCTCAGTTGTTGCTGCTGCACTACCGCAAGCGCTGGCAAACAGCATGATGAATATCATCCCCATGAAAAGGGCACTGCGTTTGGTGATCATCTTATTCTCCTTTAGGTATATTCAGTAAATCACGAAAACTAAAAGAAT
>DATFET010000538.1:0-16747 GCA_035250835.1 Anaerolineales bacterium | reverse complement strand
GCATTCTTTCCGTTCAGCGGCTGGAAGGAGTCGTTCTTCGGTGACATGCACGGCCAGGGAACGGACGCGGTCGAGTTCTTTACGCAGAAGAAGATAGTCGTGGAACGCTGGCCCAGGGAATGGACGAGGAAATTTTAGTTTCCAAAAGTAAGCGGTGGTCGAGTAGCCCCGCGTGATCTTCGCGGGACGTATCGAGACCACAGGTACGCATACAAACTCTTGTAACGAAATAACTCTACGGCAAGGTGGTCTCGATACGTTCCTCGCTATCGCTCGCAACTACTCGACCACCGAATATGAATATAAGGAATTTATGAATTACGACAACGCACTCTCTTATTCATCGCAATGGCTCAACATCATCAAACAGGACTCCTTCCCTGAAGAGACACAGGCAAAGTGGATCATCGAAGAATCCAAAAATAATTTTGCCGAGCATTTCAACCGCGGCTGGCTGGAGTATCGCAAATCTGTTACCGAGGCAGGCGATTGGGCTTCCGTGGAATGGTCGGGGACGGGATCGACATTTACGGATGTCTTCGGGCGAAAGTATATCGACTGGCTCGGCGGCTTCGGCATGCTGGATCTGGGCTGGTGTCATCCCGAAGTGGTCGAAGCGGTGATCGCACAAGCCAAGCGTAGTCCGATGCCATCGCAGGAGTTGATCGATCCATTGCGCGGTGTGCTGGCAAATCTTTTGGCGGAGATCACGCCGGGTGATTTGAAATATTCATGGTTCGCCGCAAGCGGCACTGAGGCAATTGAAGCCTCCATCAAAATAGCCAAGCTATACACCGGTAAATCCGCGTTCATTGTCGCCCTCAAAGGCTTTCATGGGAAAACGATGGGTTCGCTTTCGATGATGGGTAAGGCAGATTATCGCCAGCCGCTTGGCACACTGTACGGGGGACAGATCTATCATGTTCCATTCGGTGATGCAGACGCGGTCGAACAGCAGCTCGATATCTGCGCCAAAGTTGGTATTGGTGTTGCAGGTGTTTTGTTCGAGCCGATCCAGGGCGAAGCCGGAGCGATTGTCCCAGCGGATGATTTCTGGCCCCGTGTCCGCGCCGCCACGAAGAAGCATGGCGTCCTGCTTATAGCGGATGAAGTGCAGACCGGCCTTGGTCGGACGGGGACTTTGTGGGGCGTAAACCATTGGGATATCGCGCCCGACATCCTTGCCACTGCCAAATCTCTGGGCGGCGGCGTGATGCCGGTCAGCGCAGTGACGACCACCGAGGAAATTTTCAAGCCGATGATGTATCCGAATCCGTTCATGCATACCACGACTACTGGTGGGGGCGCCCTGGCGTGTGCTGCAGCGATCGCTGCCATCCACATCACGCTCCGCAACCGGCTCTGGGAAGCAGCGGCGGCGAAGGGTAGTTACCTCATCGAAAAAGTGTGTGAACTTGCCGATGAGTACCCGCAGGTCTACCACAAAGTGACAGGCCGCGGGCTGCTCATCGGCCAGCACTTCCATACACCAGACATCGGCTATAGAGTCGCGGCAGAATTATTCAAACGCGGAGTCCTGGTCGCTGGAACACTGACCAGTGCCCAGACCATACGGATCGAGCCGCCGCTGATCATTTCCCAGCAGGAGATCGACGAAGGGTTGAACCGTCTGCACGAAGCAGTCCATGAGGTGGCGCACGCACTTTGATGATTATTCTATTTGCTAAAATTTATCTGTTTAGTACAATAGAACAAAATCTCAGGTCCAGCAGGAGAAGCCAATGAGCGAATTTGCCGTTGAAATGCAGGACGTGGTCAAACAATTCATCACACCGGAGGGAGGCATCCTGGCGGCTGTCAATCATGTAACCATGCAAATCAAGGATGGGGAATTCTTTTCCCTGCTGGGTCCATCAGGCTGCGGGAAGACGACTTCCTTACGCATGATCGCAGGCTTCGAATTGCCCACAGATGGAAAGATCTTGATCCACGGCAAGGAAATGAGCCAGGTCCCTGCGTTTCAGAGGCCGATCAATACAGTATTCCAGCAATACGCATTATTCCCTCATATGACGGTAGAGCAAAATATCGGCTTTGGCCTGGAGATGAAAGGTGTGCCTCGTGCTGAACGTTCAAAGCGAGTGTCTGAGGCCCTGGAAATGGTGCGCCTGCCGGGCATGGAAATGCGCAGACCGAAACAGCTCTCCGGTGGACAGCAGCAGCGCATCGCGCTGGCCCGGGCATTGATCAACAAACCCGAAGTGCTCCTGCTGGATGAGCCGCTCGGCGCGCTGGACCTGAAGCTGCGCAAGGAGATGCAGCTGGAGCTCAAAACGCTGCAGCGCGAGGTGGGGATCACATTTATCTATGTGACCCATGACCAGGAAGAAGCGCTGACCATGAGTGACCGTATTGCGGTCATGAGCCGGGGAGTTGCCCTTCAGATCGGGAAGCCGGATGAAATTTATGAACGACCGGCCAATAAATTCGTTGCCGATTTTATCGGGGAAACAAATTTCCTGGACGGTATCGTGATGGGGCAGAATGGGTCTGTGGTGGAGATCGACCTGATGGGAACGGGTCGAGTCCATGTGGAGTCGAGTCGGACGTTTACAAACGGTCAGCCGGTATCGGTCGCGGTACGACCCGAGAAGCTCCGCCTGAACTTTAATCTTGTGGATGGAAATAATATCGACGGGCGGGTGGAGGATGTCATTTATATCGGTACGGACACGCATTATGGCGTGCGTTTTCCCGGGGGACAAAAAGTTCGGGTGCGTGAGCAAAACCTCACCCATCGTGAGATCGCTCACGCTGATGATGAAGTCTGTGTTTCATTCAGCAGCGTATCTCCCCGCATTTTGACCGAATAGTCAAAATACCGGTACAGTACATATGGTCAAATACTTCCGCCGTAACAAAGACGTCCGTTTATTCGGGTTGATCAGCCCGGGCATGTTGTGGATCATTCTTTTCTTTAACATCCCACTGCTCATCGTGCTTTTCATCAGTTTTGTTGAGAAAGGCAGGGCGGGAGGGATCAAGACCCCGCCCGTTTTTACCCTCGAGAATTATCAGCTTTTTTTCAATGCCTGTTCATCCCAGTTTTCTGGCCTCGATTGCGACCCCTTTCTGTATCTGGGCATTTTTGGCCATTCCATCCGCATTGCTCTTTTTGTCACGTTCTGGTGTATTATACTGGGCTACCCACTGTCCTATTTTATATCCAGGCAAAGACCGCTCGTGCGGGATGCCCTCATGATACTGGTGATTATCCCATTTTGGACGAACTTCCTGGTCCGTACGTATGCTTTGAAACAGGTCCTGGCAACGGAAGGATTGATTAACTCCTTTCTCATGGGGTTGGGTCTGATCGATCAGCCTTTGGAATTGTTGTTCAATGAGTTTGCCGTGATCGTCGGATTGATATATGGTTATTTGCCCTTTGCCATACTGCCGATGTACGCCTCCATCGAGAAATTCGATCACACCCTGATGGAGGCGGCATCTGACCTGGGCGCGTCGCCAGCGCGTTCCTTCCTGCGTGTCATGCTGCCCATGACCCTGCCCGGGGTGTTTGCCGCACTTGTCCTGGTGTTCGTGCCTGTTGTTGGCGCATTCATCACGCCCGACATCATGGGAGGCGGCAAGATCGAAATGATCGGTACGCTCATCAATCGTCAGTTTGGGGCGTCACGGAACTGGCCCTTCGGATCTGCCATGTCATTCATACTGATGCTGCTGGTTCTCATCGGTGTGATCGCATATTTCCGTTCCAGCAGCGAAGAGACCCGCAGGGCGATGTGAGCACCCGATCTGCTGCTTTCCCGGCGTATCCCCGCCAGCGTGTCCGCACCTCAACCCGGGTTGGCAACTGGCTTCTGGGAGCCAATACTCTGCTGGTATTTGGCTTCATCTATCTGCCCGTCCTGATCCTGATCATTTTCTCCTTTAATGACACACGCTCCGTCGCCGTGTTCACCGGGTTCTCTACCGAGTGGTACAAGTCACTGGCGCAGAATGCTGAATTACTGGACGCCGCTCGCAATAGCCTGCTTGTGGCTTTGGTCAC
The DNA here is from genome assembly GCA_035250835.1 of Anaerolineales bacterium. Taxonomy (GTDB): domain Bacteria; phylum Chloroflexota; class Anaerolineae; order Anaerolineales; family Villigracilaceae; genus Defluviilinea. The sequence continues at coordinate 12,714 of DATFET010000538.1, read as the reverse complement.
GACAATCTTTGCTACCGCAATTGGAACGTTGACTGCGCTGGCGATGGAGCGCTATCGTTTCAAGCTCCGAACTTTTTTTGATGCCAATCTCTACCTTCCGATCGTCATTCCCGAGATCGTGATGGGCATCGCTCTGTTATTGTTTTTTAACCAGGCGCTGTTCCCATTCCTGGAAAATATATTTGGAATTCGTGCCGCGACTGGGCTGCCTACGATTACCATCTCTCACATTGCTTTTGACATTCCATTCGTCTATGTGATCGTACGCGCCAGGCTGGCAGATTTCGACCGCTCTCTTGAGGAGGCAGCTGCCGATCTGGGGGCGAACGAATGGCTGACATTCCGGCGAGTGACGCTGCCCTTGCTCATGCCCGCAATCATCGGCGGCGCGCTGATGGCTTTTACGCTCTCTCTGGACGACTATTTGATTACCGTCTATACCAAGGGCATCCGTGAGCAGACCATGCCTCTGTACATCTATTCGCTTGTTCGGCGCGGTGTGACCCCGGAGATCAACGCGCTTTCGACTGCCTTGTTGATCGGCTCTATCGGTTTGGTCGGGCTTTCCCTCGCAGCCCAGAATGGCGGACCTGTGTATACGCGTGCCATGTCCGTCGGCGCGGGGTTGGGGATCGGATTGTATGGCTTGTTCGGTTTGCCCTCACTTTTCATGGCCGGCGAATTTTCGTTTGGCGGTTTGATCATCCACCTGCTTTTGCTTGCTGGCTTCCTGTGGGCGCGACGTACATTTACACCCTTCCGTGAAGAATTAAACGAAACTAATAAACGAGGAAGATTCCTTGCATGGCTGGCTGTGTTCATTGCAGGTGCTGCAGTATATCTTTCTGCTTACCTGCTTTTGTCCCTGTAATCTGTGAAAAGGAGGTGATGCCTTACAATCTGATTGATAGGAGGGCAATTCCTGATTGATATGACAGAGTGTTTGAAAACTATAAGGAGAGAGAAATGAAAAGAACGCTGATATACATATTGGTGCTTGCGTCGCTGATGATGGCTGCGTGTCAGCCCGCAGAAACACCTGCAGCTACGGAGCCGGCTGCAGCGCCCGCTGGAGGCGAAACATCAGACCGCTGTGGAGATAGGTCGCAACTGGCGGAGGAAATTTTCCTCTACAGCTGGGTCGAATATATCGATCCGGCTATCATGGAGCAATTCCAGGAGGAATGCGGAGTAAAAGTAACAGAAACGAACTTCGACTCGAACGAGACGCTCCTGGCTACACTCCAGGCTGGCGGCGCGGACTATGACATTGTCGTTCCCTCAGATTATATGGTCCAGATCATGGTCGCTGAAGGGATGTTGATGGAGCTTGACTGGAGTGTCATTCCCAATATCCAGCACATGGATTCCCTCAATGTCAATCAATATTTTGATCCGGACCAGAAGTATGTTGTGCCGTACTTTTGGGGAACATCCGGATTCGCAGTGGATACAAATGTCGTCACAGATGTCAAGCCTTCATGGAGCATGATGTTCGATCCGAATTCCCCTCATTGTGGGAAGATCAGTATGCTCGATGATGAGCGCGAGACGATCGGAGCAGCGCTTATGTACCTGGGGTACTCCATCAATGACATTGACCCCGCACACCTGGAGGAAGCCAAGAATCTGCTGATCGAACAGTCCAAGTGTGTAAAGGCGTATGACAGTCAGACCAACGATGACCTGATCATTTCCGCTGAAACAGTTTTGGGCCATATGTGGACAGGGGATGCGATCCTGGCGGGCCTGCCTGATTCGGGTGGTCGCGAGGGCATCACTTATGTGATACCGGAGGAAGGCTGCACCATCTGGCAGGATAACATGGCGATACCTGTTGGCGCGCCGAATGCATATACTGCCATGGTGTTCATGAATTATCTCCAGTACCCGGAAATTGCAGCACAGAATGCCGAGTTTGTTGGCTATGGCACGCCGAACGCTGCGGCAAAGGAATTTATCGACCCGGATATCCTGGCGGATGAAGGCATTTACCCACCGGCAGAGGTAGAGGTGAAACTGCAGTGGATCGAAGATGTCGGCGAGGCGCTGGAGCTATACGACCGCATTTGGACAGAATTTAAGGCGGCTATTGGAACCAGTTAGCATTACAAAAGATATTCATGGAGCAAAGTTTCCCGGCAGATGATCGTCTCTGCCGGGAAGCTTTGTTTGTAGTAGGGGTTAACGGAACTTAGAGATCAATATTTGATTTAGATTTGCATATGATATGCCGATTCGGCAGTAATTCCTTGATGATTATGCTGAATTGTTATACGATAGCCTTATGGAAGAAGTAATCGATATTCGGCCAAACAATACACTGGATGAAGCCGACATGATTATCGTGAAAGCTCTCCAAAAGGATGGGCGGGTTGCCTTTGCACAAATTGCCGGGCAACTGGGGGTCTCTCCCGGCATGATCCGTCAGCGCTACAATCGAATGGTCGAGCAGGGGATCCTGAAAGTGGTTGCGATTACCAATCCGCTCATGCTGGGATACAAAACGATGGCCATGATCGGCATCCGGGTGGATGGAAAGAAACTCCTCGAGGTTGCGGAAAAAATATCCAGGCTGGATGAAGTTATTTATATGGTCATCTCCAGTGGTCGCTTCGATATCTTTGCAGAAGTGGTCTGTCGGGACCATGAAGACCTGCTCCGATTTATCACCAAAAAGTTATCGACAATCGATGGGGTGCGCGAATCGGAATCCTTTATGCATTTAAAGATCGTAAAGGAGATTTATTTCTAGTCGCTCCATATGGGATCTCTGGTCCGCTCCCGTTTAGCAGGTTTTTATTACCTGAATGCTTGTCATCCTAACTCGCTCCGAGCGGGTTATAAAACGAATGGAGAAAGGATTTATGAAAGTACTACTTGTGGGAGTGGGAGGAGTTGGGGAGGCAATTGCCACGATTGCGAAAGCACAAAATTGGGTGGAACAGATTGTCCTTGCTGATTACAATTTTGAGCGCACAAAGGAGGTACAGAAGAAACTGGGGGAAGAAAATCGTTTCCCTGTTGAATTCATCGATGCCAGCAGCCAGGCAGACGTCGAGTCGCTGGCTGCAAAATATGATGTTGACCTGATCATGAATGCGGTGGATCCCGTGTTCAACAAGCCGATCTTCGATGCTGCCTATCATGTGGGTGTTACCTATATGGATATGGCGATGACACTCTCTGAGCCGCATCCGCATGACCCATTACACAAAGCGGGCATCAAGCTGGGTGACTACCAGTTCGAAAAGGCAAAGGATTGGAAAGCAAAGGGCTTACTCGCCCTTGTGGGCATGGGTGTGGAACCGGGCATGGCGGATGTGTTTGCCCGCTATGCACAGGACCACCTCTTCGATGAGATCGATGAGATCGGCATCCGTGATGGGGCGAATATCACAATTGACGGGTATGAGTTTGCGCCCAATTTCTCGATATGGACAACGATCGAAGAGTGTTTGAATCCTCCTGTGATCTGGGAGAAGGATAAAGGCTGGTTCACAACCGAGCCGTTCTCTGAACATGAAATATTTGAATTCCCGGAAGGCATCGGACCGCTCGATGTAGTCAACGTGGAACACGAAGAAGTTCTTCTGATTCCTCGCTGGGTGAAGACTAAGCGTGCCACATTCAAATACGGCCTCGGAGATCAGTTCATCGGTATCCTGAAAACCCTGCATAAGCTGGGGCTCGACAACAAGGAAAAGATAAACGTTAAGGGTGTCCAGATTGCGCCGCGCGATGTAGTGGCGGCCTGCCTGCCGGATCCTGCCCACCTCGGCGAGAAGATGCATGGCAAGACCTGCGCCGGTACTTGGGTCAAGGGAACCAAGGAGGGCAGACCGCGCGAGGTCTATCTCTATCAAGTGGCAGATAACCAGGAGTGCATGGATAAATGGGGCTGCCAGGCAGTTGTCGCGCAGACGGCCTTCAACGCGGTCATCGCAATGGATCTGCTCGAACACGGTCAATGGCAGGGAGTAGGTGTTCTCGGCCCCGAGGCGTTTGAGCCAGAACCATTTATGGACAAAATGGCATATTATGGCTTCCCATATGGCATTAAGGATATGAGCAGGGAAGCGGACGCAGAGGAAAAAGTGGATAATTCCTGCGGCTCGAGTGATGGTACGCATTTGTTCTTTTCGGAAAGGACAGATTGTTTTTAGGCCACCGCGCTTGTATAATTGAAACAACACATGGAGGAGCACGTCATGTCATACGGTTTTAACGGAAAGATCCTGCACGTTGATTTGACGAAGGGCGAACTGAAGGTTGAAGAGCCAGACGAGGCTTTCTATCGAAAGTATCTGGGTGGGAGCGCAATGGGTATGTTCTACATCCTGCGTGACATGCCAAAAGGCGCCGACCCGCTGGGACCGGAGAATGTGCTGACCTTAATGGCGGGGGTGACGACCGGCGCACCGATCTCGGGACAGAGCCGTTTGAATGCGAATGCCAAGTCGCCGATCAGCGGCGGCATCGGGGACTCTCAAAGCGGCGGCTTTTTCCCGGCCGAGTTAAAGTTTGCAGGCTTCGATGGCATTGTGATTAAAGGAAAATCATCAAAGCCACTTTATCTTGCTATCTTGGAGGGCAAAGCAGAACTGCGCGATGCCGCGCATCTGATGGGCAAAATTACGGGGGAAGTGGATGATATTCTGCATACCGAAGTCGATAAAAAGGCTGAGATCCTGCAGCATGGTCCCGCAGCGGAGCGCGGTGTCCTGTTTTCATCCCTGGTTTCAATGTCGAACCGCCACAACGGCCGGACAGGTATGGGATTGGTGATGGCCTCTAAGAATTTGAAAGCTGTTGTGGTGCGCGGGACTAAAAGAGTTCAGGTCTCTGACTCAAAGTTGCTCGCCGCCTTGAGTAAGTCGGGCCCGAAAATCCTACCAGACAATCCGGATATGCCCGGGCTTGCGGCAGAAGGCACAGCGACCGTCGTCCTGTTCCAGAATACAATCGGTTCGCTGCCGACCCTCAACTACAACGAAGGCCAATTTGAAACTTGTGAGGATATTAGCGGGGCGCGTATGGTGGAGACCATCCTCAAGGAACGCGACACTTGCTATGCCTGTGTCGTTCGCTGCAAGCGGGTGGTCGAGATCAAGGAGGGCCCGTATCGCGCAGATCCGAAATATGGCGGACCGGAATACGAGACGCTCGGTACATTTGGTTCCTACTGCGGAGTCAACGATCTGGCGGCTATTGCACTTGCCAACCAGGTCTGCAATGAATATGCGGTGGACACCATTGCCTGTGGTGCGTCGATTTCCTTTGCGATGGAATGTTTCGAAAAGGGGATAATCACTAGTGAGCAGACTGGCGGCCTCGAGTTGCGGTTTGGTGATGCGGATGCAATGATCAAAGCACTGTATGCCATCGTGAAAGCTGAGGGACCTCTGGGTGAGGTATTGAGTCAAGGATCCGAGCGCGCCGCAATGATCTGGGGCAATGGTGCGGATGAATGCCTTGTCACCGTCAAAGGAGCCGAGGCACCTGCGCACATGCCACAGGCCAAGCGCTCCCTGGGGTTGATCTACGCGGTCAATCCATTTGGCGCAGACCACCAGTCCTCCGAGCATGATCCATATTATGAGGAGGGTGTTGCTGACCTCAACCTGAACCGACTCAAGATGATCGGCCTCGGTGAACCTCAACCCGGGCTGAGCCTTACACCCGAAAAGATTCGTTACGCCTATCTCACGCAAGTGTTCTACTCGATGCTGGATTCGCTTGAGCTGTGTCAGTTCGTCTATGGTCCTGCATGGACACTCTACGGTCCCGCGGAGACCGTTGAGATGATCCGCGCGGTCACCGGCTGGGATATCACTCTCGACGAGCTGATGGCTGTGGGTGAGCGCCGCTTGAATCTTTTCCGCACCTTCAATGCCCGCGAAGGGCTTGGGCGAAAGGATGACAAACTCCCAAAGAAGTTCTTCAAGCAGTTGACAGGAACAGGACCGACTGCCGGCATCGCTCTGTCTCACGAGGAAATTGATTCCGCCATTGACTACTACTACCAGTTGGCAGGTTTCACCACTGATGGTGTGCCGACTGCCGAACGTCTGAAAAAACTGGATATTGAATGGGCAGCCGAATACCTGCCTGCATAATCCTTTCACAGGAGCCTCTATGGAATATAAATTACTGATTGATGGGCAATGGATCGGAAATGGTAATTCGCTCGAGGTCAAAAACAAATATGATGGTTCGACGGTGGGTATTTTGCCGACTGCCAGCCGTGAGGATGTGGACAATGCCATTAACGCGGCCGAGCGCGCAGAAGATGTCATGGCAGAACTGCCTGCCCATAAACGCGCTGATATATTGTTAAAAACAGCCGCACTCATACGGGAGCGCTCAGATGACCTGGCAAAAACGATTGCAGCCGAAGCGGGCAAGGCGCTCAAGTTTGCGCGTGCGGAAGTGGATCGTGCTTCCAGCACTTTCACGATCGCGGCAGAAGAAGCAAAGCGGTTGCATGGCGAAACAATACCTTTGGATGCTGTTCCTGCGGGGGAAGGTTATTTCGGTTTCTGGACTCGTCGCCCAGTGGGTGTGATCGCAGCAATCAGTCCATTTAATTTTCCGCTCAATCTGGTTGCCCATAAAGTGGCGCCTGCATTGGCTTCGGGCAATACACTGGTCCTCAAGCCAGCGACAACGACGCCACTTGCAGCAGTGAAACTATGTCAAATCCTGATGGATGCAGGACTTCCGCCAGGGGGGATCAATTTGGTAGTGGGTTCTGGCGGGACAGTAGGGGAGTGGCTCATCACCGATCCTCGTGTGGATAAGATCACATTTACAGGTTCACCAGATGTCGGAGGTCATATTCTATCTGTTGCTGGCATTAAAAAGGTGACACTCGAATTGGGGAATACATCGCCAGTGGTCGTTGCTCCAGACGCGGATCTGGATTTTGTGGCAAAGCGGTGTGCAGTGGGTGCGTTCTATAATTCAGGTCAAGTTTGTATTTCTGTTCAGCGTATTTACAGCCAGAAGCAGATCTATGAACCATTCTCCGAAAAATTCATCAAAGCCACAGAAGCGATGGTCGTTGGCGATCCCCTCGATGAGCGCGTGGATGTCGGACCGATGATCGATGCGAACGAAGTGGATCGAATCGAAGGCTGGGTCAATGAAGCGGCGACTTCCGGCGCAAAAGTATTAACAGGTGGCAGGCGTGATGGTATGGTTTATTATCCAACGGTGTTGACTGGCGTCAACAATGATATGAAAGTGGTCGCGGAAGAAGTATTTGCTCCTGTTGCATCAGTGATTTCCAGCGATGATTTTGAATCTGCATTGCAGGAGGCTAACGATTCCAAATTTGGACTACAAGTGGGAGTCTTTACAAAAGATATTGACCGGGTATTTAGAGCGATAAAACGCCTGAATTTCGGCGGCGTGATCGTGAATGACACTCCTAATTTCCGTGCTGATCACATGCCGTATGGCGGCAATCGTCAGAGTGGGCTGGGTCGTGAGGGCGTCAGGTTCGCAATGGAAGATATGACAAATATCCAAATGGTCGCGATTCGACTAAATTCTTAGAATGAAGATGGAGAAGAGATGAACTACAAACTTTGGATCGATGGCGCCTGGGAAGATACAAAGGGTGGACGTGTGATGTCAATTGAAGATCCAGCCTCTGGTCAGGAAATTGCGGAAGTAATTGATGCCAGCCGCGAAGATGTAGATCGTGCTGTGCAGGCTGCCAAGCGCGCTTTCTATGATGGCCGCTGGTCGAAAAAAGCGCCGGGAGAACGTTCCAAAATTATCTGGAAGCTGGCAGATTTAATTGAGGCCAACGCGGAGTCCTTAGGGAAGGTCGAATCTGAAAATACAGGCAAGCCTTATCAATTTGTTACCCTTGGCGGCGACATTCCATTTGCAGTGGATAACCTCCGTTTCTTTGCAGGCGCGGCGCGGGATACGCATGGGTCACACGCAGGTGAATTCATGCCAGGATACACGTCCATCTATCGCCGCGAGCCGGTGGGTGTCGTCGGTCAGATCGCACCCTGGAATTATCCACTGATGATGGCCGCGTGGAAGATCGGTCCTGCTCTTGCCGCCGGTTGTACGATCGTGTTGAAACCTGCACCGGGAACACCGCTGACAACCCTGATGCTTGCTGAAATTCTCAAAGAAGCAGGTATCCCTGACGGCGTTGTCAATATTCTCTCTGGCAGTAATGACACCGGACAGGCGCTGGTTGAGCATCCTGATGTGCGTATGGTCAGTCTGACAGGTTCCACAGCCACAGGCAAAAAAATTATGAAAACTGCTGCTGACACCCTCAAGCGTGTACATCTTGAGTTGGGCGGAAAGGCTCCATTCATTGTTTTTGATGATGCTGATCCGGAACTGGTGGCCGCCAAAGCGACCCTGGCCGCAACCCTGAATACCGGTCAGGACTGCACCGCAGCCACCCGGATTTATGTGGAAAAGGGCAAAGTTGACATTATGCAGGAAGCACTGGTGGAAGCAATGCAGGGTGTCAAGGTCGGACTGCCGTTCGATGAAGGTGTTCAAATGGGTCCTTTGATTTCGAGGAACCAGCGCGAACGTGTTTCTGGTTTTGTCGACCGTGCAAAGGCGCAGGGTGCAAAAGTATTAACTGGAGGCGGTGTACCTGCCGGTTTTGACAATGGGTATTATTTTGAACCAACTGTGCTGACGAATGTCCAGCAGGACTGGGAGATCGTTCAGAATGAAGTCTTTGGACCTGTAGTCACAGTCCAGGAATTCAATGACGAGGTTGATGCGTTAACAATGGGTAATGATGTATTATATGGACTCGCCGCTTCGGTCTTCACGAAGGATATTGGGCGCGCGATGCGCCTTTCCTCGCAATTGGAATTTGGCACGGTCTGGATTAACGATCATCTCCCTCTGGCATCTGAAGCGCCACATGGCGGCTTCAAGCAGTCAGGCTTTGGCAAGGATCTCTCGGCCGAGGCGATCGGCGACTATCAGATCACAAAGCATGTCATGGTGGCGCAATAATGCGAACTCCCTGATGAAAGGGACAGGTATACATGCCTGTCCCTTTTTTGATGAGAAAGGTATTCCATTATGAACACCCAGCAGCTCTACACTGAAAACTTTCCTCACATGGCTCCTGTATGGAGTCGCATCTTCAACTTCGTGGCGGAACGCGCTGAAGGATCTTACATATACACCAGCGATGGCAGGAAACTGCTCGACTTCACCTGCGGCATTGGCGTCACCAATACCGGTCACTGCCATCCGAAGGTTGTGGAGGCCATCCGCGAGCAGGCTGGGAATTTCATTCATGCGCAGGCGAACATAGTCATCCACAAGCCGATGCTGCAGTTGATCGAAGAATTGCGGCAGATCGTTCCGCCCTCGATCGACTCTTTTTTCTTCGCCAATTCCGGTGCGGAGGCGCTGGAGAACGCGGTCAAGATTGCACGGGTGGCCACGGCCAGGCAGAATGTGATCGTGTTCAGTGGCTCCTTCCACGGACGCACAGTCGGTACGATGGCGCTGACCACCTCCAAAACTGTATATCGCGCAGGTTTTGGACCGCTGCCTTCAGGTGTATTTGTTGCTCCGTTCCCATATGCCTTCCGCCTGAAGATGACCGAAGCACAGGCATCCCAGTATGCGCTCGAACAGTTGGAGTACCTGCTTGCTTCTCAGACCGCTCCTAAAGAGACGGCTGCAATTCTGGTGGAATCCATTCTGGGAGAGGGAGGCTACGTTGTCCCTCCTGCCTCGTTTATGCAGGGCTTGCGTGAGATCTGTGACCGGCACGGCATCTTATTAATCTTCGATGAAGTGCAGTCAGGGTTCGGGCGCACTGGCAAATGGTTTGCGCTCGAGCACTTCGGCGTCGTGCCGGATATCATCGCCTCTGCCAAAGGACTTGCCTCAGGGTTGCCGCTTTCAGGCGTGTTCACCCGCACGGATATCATGCTCAAGCTGGATGTCGGCTCCATCGGCGGGACCTATAGCGGGAACGCGGTTGCCTGCGCAGCCGCTGTGGCAACCATCCGCGCGATGCGGAAGGAGAACATGCTCGGGAATGCCAGGGAGCGCGGCGTCCAGCTGATGACCGGCCTGTGCAAACTCCAGGAGGAATTTCCGCAGATCGGCGATGTTCGCGGCAAAGGCCTGATGATCGGCGCCGAATTTGTCGTCGACGGCAGGGCGGACAAAGCCAAGACGCTGGTCAAGCAGATCATCCATGCCGCTGAGGAGCGCGATCTGCTCCTGCTCTCATGCGGGACCTACGACAACACCCTCCGCTGGATCCCCCCGCTGAATGTGACCGCGGACCAGATCAACGATGGATTAAATACGTTTGAGGGTGCGTTGAAGGACGTGATCCACTAACCTTTCATTCCACTTTTTGGAACACTTTCAATTTTTCATCTCCTCCGGGCTGTGAGCCTGGCGATGAGGCAGGTGAAAACCCGCCATGGTCTTCCGCTTTGCGGGTATTTCGGGGAGTTCGAGCAACTCCGGCGACTGCGGGTCGGCGGTTTCCAGGCGGCGTGCATACCAGTTTGCCAGGGGCAATGCCGATAATCCATGCAGAAACACGCTGAGCAGTATCGTCCAGCCGGCCGCAGCCAGCAGGTTTTCAGTGGGCAACCCGGCGGCGTGGGTTGCCTCGTATGCCATGAGCATGAACACCACCGAAGCCAGGCCGCGCGGTCCCAGCCAGCCCATCATCAATTTCGTGTCCGGGCGAACACCCGTTCTGATCAGGGCGATGGCAACGGGCAGCATGCGCACCACCGTCAGGCTGAGCAGTGCAAACAGGAATGCCTGCAGGTTGAACTGCAACAGCAGAGGGATGACGAGTGCGGCTCCAAATAAAGACCACACAAATAGGGATAGCAGTGTGCCGCTGATTTCTGTATACTCAGTCGCCTCGTGCAGCAGATGGCGGGAGGTGTAACCGAACAGCAGGCCGGCCATAAAGACGGCCACGAACCCATTCCCATGCAGTGCACCTGCCGCAAAGTAGACCAATAGCGCCAGGGCCGGGTTGCCGATCTGGCGGGCTGTGTGAGAAGTCAGGTTCCTTTCGACCGCCCACCGGTACAGAAATCCGCCAGCCAGACCGAACAGGATCCCTGCGACCACACCAATGGTGATTTCGCTCAGGGCTGACAACACCCAGTTTCCACCCGTACTCGTCAACTGTTCCAATTCCAGCGCGATGAACAGTACCACCAGAGGTGAGGCGATGCCGTCGTTCAGGCCGCTTTCCACGTTCAGAGCCCTGCGAATACGGACGGGCACGCGCGGATTGTTGAAGATCGGCAGACCGAGGGCGGCATCGGTTGGCGCCAGGATGGTTCCCAGCAGGAGGGCGAACCCGATCCCTTCCAATGGGAAAAACGTGTACGCAGCCAGCCCGCCCAGCAGGATGGTCAGGGGCAAGCCAATCACCAGCAGGCGGGTGGGTAACTGGGCGTCGGCCTTGACCTTGTTGAAATCCAGCGTCACGGCATCGGCGAATAACAAAAGCGCCAGGGTGACCTCGGTCAGCGTTTCGAGACTTGAGCTGGTCAGGCCGTATTCGAACAAACCCAGCCCATGGGCTCCGATGACCGCACCCACAACCACAAAGATCATCGGCATGGTGACCGAGAAACGGCCCAGCCACAGGGAATACACTGTATATGCAACCACCAGGGCAAAGAATACTACCAGGCTTGTTTCCATTGTTGGCTTCTCCAGACTGCAAGTTGTTTGTTGTTAAGATTTCATCGAAACCAAAGGTTGCCGTTTTGTTACTTCCGAATCTCCAGCTCTTTCGCATCAAACCCCGCAAGTTTGTTCCAGGCCGCCTATCTGTGATTCCTTGTTCTGTCGGACAGGAGTTCAGCCAGCCTGAATCAGATAATCACTATCCATTATATAATAGAAAAAATATTAATCCGAAGTATTTGTCAATTTACATCAGAAGTGGGCAGCGGGTTGAGAAGATTCGCCGGCCTGATAAGAATGAAAAGTCATTTTTCCATGAATAGATGTACACTATGGACAGGCGCCAATTTATTCATCTTCTTTGTCGTGACTGCGGCTCGGATTGACATGATCCGAGCCGCAGTCACATTCCCGCTTGTCTTGCACATACTAGACATTATTGCTAATAACAGGTGACAGTCACTTCGGATGAATTTTCCCGAGAAAATTACTGGTAAAAGTGACTGTCACCTTATTTCCGATAGAGTCTAATGTTTCCATTTATGGAATATTCAAGTAAAGTATACGTCCCTTTGTAAGTAAGTTTGACCGTTAGGGAAAGGAGATAAGACATGATTCGTGTCCGCCCCTATGTTCCTGATGACCGCGCTATGGTCCTGATCGCGGAGGACGAAGCGGGTAAGCGGGTTGGATTTGCAACCGTTTCGCACAGCACGCATTTTACCGGTCAGCCCCAGGCTTATATTGGAGAGCTCGCCACCCATGAATCGGCCGAAGGCCGCGCTGCCGGGACCGCTCTGGTAAAAGCCTGCGAGCAGTGGGCGCGTGAACAGGGCTACTCGCTCCTTACACTTTCCACCGGCGCTGGGAATACACGGGCGCTCAGCTTTTACCACCACCTCGGCTTTCAGGATGAAGACGTCACACTGACCAGGCGCTTATAACCACATGCCTGTACCCGGCCACTGCATGAAGGTACCCATTGAAATGACCAGGTAAAAGCTGTAT
>DATFET010000536.1:0-2535 GCA_035250835.1 Anaerolineales bacterium | reverse complement strand
GCGTACGCCCACACCCCTGTTTTCGGGCTTCTCCGCGTTATTTCTTGATCTACAGAATTTATAAATCAATCGAGAACAATTCCAGGTCGATATCGTCCTCAGACAGTTTGACCATCCTCTCGAACTTCATGCCGAGTTTTTCCAGCAGGCGGATGGAGCTGAGATTTTGCGGATCGACGATGGCAACCATCCGCCTCAAGCCCAGGACGTCGCGCGCATGCTGTTTCATCGCCAGCGCGGCCTCGAACGCGTATCCCTTCGACCAGTACATCGGCAGAAATGCATATCCAATATCCACGTCGTTCAGGGTGTTGCGACGGATCAGGCCGCACATCCCCATCGCTGCGCCGCTTTCCGTCAGCTCGACAAGATACAGACCAAAACCATTCCTTGCATAGCTTGCAACGGGACCATCTGTAATGTAGGTCCTGGCGTCTTGTAGCGTCCGAACTTTGCGATCGCCGATATTTCGAATGAAGGATGGATCGTTCAGAAGCTCAAGGATGAAACCCGCATCCTCGTCGGTGAGAGGGCGGAGGGTCAACCGTTCTGTTTCGAGTGTCTCCAGTCGAGGTTCCTGCTTACTTGTTCCCACGGTCCACCACCGCCTTGACGAGTTTTACTGCGATACCCCCACCCGGCACAAACAACCCGACAGCATCTGCGGTCACGTCGAAGACCAGGTCGCGTGTAACAATCCCTTTGATCTGGTCACTCCATTTTTTGCCGCCGCTGTGACTGTCCCCGAGCAGCGCATCGAACTCGATCACGACTCGTTTTCCCTTACTTGCCCATTCATACTCGAACGCATACACCGGCCGAAAGTTAAGCTCGATTGTCTGGAGATCCACCCTTTCCTCATTGATGATTTGTGCCTTGGTGACAGGCTGGATTAATTCCCCTAACACCTGGCGGACGATCGCTGAAGCCTTCATTTGAGGCGGCACCACCAGCAACCCCTCAGGGGCGAAATGCTCAAGGTCAGTGATTTCTGTTTTGGTCAGGGACTGGAAGCGGCTTAGGTCAGATTTTTGACCGGACAGACCGTCGAAGAAGCGGGTGATCTGATGTTCCTCGACGCAATGCTCTATCCCATTCAGGGTAAAGGATGGACTGCCTTTGGAATTGATGCTCAGTTTTTGTCCCAGCAGCGTGACCTCACGCACCTCCTCGCTCTTGACCTGGACAGTGTACACCTGCTGGCGATCATAAGCAGTGCGACTCGCTGCACTGACCATCCAATAGGGTTCGAGACGGTTTTCGATCGAGATGACCTGGATCTCGGCCGGGTTCGGACGCGAGATCAGCGTCCCAAACATACCCGCCACCAGCGCGGTCTTTTTCTTTTCTATGCGGTCCTGGGCGACTTCGAGAGAAATCTGTGGGATGAAATAGTAGGCGTGCTCTTCAGCGAGGCTGATTTCCATATAACCTCCTTACTGTTTAGGTAGCAGGGAAAATTGCTGTAACAGTATATACGATTATGACCCGATTATAGAACTCATTGACGAGGATCGTACAGGAGACATGGGTAATTCTTATGACTTTGAAATTTTGCTTTGGTGTATTTGAAATTCCCCATCATGTTGACCAGAATGTCTCATGGACTGCGCGGGCTTCTGTGTCGAGTTCAGCTACCGGTCCAATGACTTCGACCTGCTGCTGGCTGCGGGCAAAGACTTCCCGGCAGGGGAGCAGTAAATGGTCGGACGATGGACCCGCGATCTCATATAAGGCAGGCTCGCTTAACGCAAACACAACCCGCCTCACGTTTCCCCAGTGGATCGCGCCCGCACACATAGCACACGGTTCGGTACTGGTGTACAGCGTACAAAGCGCCAACTTCTCAGGTGGGTACTTCTGCGTTGCAAGCCGCATCAGATTGGTCTCGGCATGACCTGTGCAGTCGCGCTCCGTCACGACGGTATTTTCCGCTTCCAATAACACCTGGTCGTTTTCATCTACCAGGATCGCACCGAAGGGATGATTGCCATGCTCACGCGCCGCCCAGGCAACCTTTATTGTCCTGCTAAGGTGTTGGATGTCTGCACGATTCACGGGAAATCCTTTATAGGTTGGTTGTCACTTAATGCAGGGAGTTCCGGGATGATGGGGCCCGGCAGCATGGAGCAGTTATTCGTCATGATCAGGGGGTACTGCTTATCGGAGGAAGCTTTACTGATTGCTTACTGAGACAACTTTGGTCTTCGCAATCTTGTCGTGCCAGCCGACCGGATGACCATGGCCGCCAAGAAAGGAAAGTGCTTCAAATGGAATGAAACGACAAATGGATCTGACCAGTGCCTGCCCGAACGATATTGGTGAGCCGTCTACCTTCATAACTTTTGTCCCAGCAATCGCTTTCCCCAGGGTCCTGCCCCAGAATGCCTCCTGCAGGGTGTAATAAAGGACGATCACAACGATCCCAAACCCATAGCCTCGACCGGCAAGAAGAGCATCCAATCCAATGGCATGGAGCACAGCTCCCAAAATGAAGAAAGAGATATATACGAAGATCAGATCGAGAAAGAATGT
>DATFET010000534.1:0-17721 GCA_035250835.1 Anaerolineales bacterium | reverse complement strand
GTCGGCGGCCTGTTCTCGCCCGAGTATGCCGAAGCACCCTGGAGTTGGGGAAAGGTCGTCGACCTCGGTCGTCACTTGTGGGTGCCAGCTCTCGTGCTTTGCCTGGCGGGCACTGCCTTCGAAATACGTACCATGCGGGCTACCCTGCTCGATGAGAAGAACAAACTTTATGTCACTGCCGCGCGGGCAAAAGGGTTGCCCGAGCGGAAACTGTTGCTCAAGTATCCGGTTCGTGTTGCCCTGAATCCAATCGTCAGCACCATTGGATGGGAGCTGACGGCAATCATTGCCGGTGCACCGCTCGTTTCATACGTGCTGGCCCTGCCAGATACCGGTCCCCTCTTCCTCACCTCGCTGCTCGACCAGGACACTTATCTATCTGGCGCGATCCTGCTGATGTACGCCGCCTTGACGATCCTGGGCACATTTTTGTCGGATACGACGCTAGCCATGCTCGATCCGCGAATTCGCTACGGTGAAAAGGTTTGATGTGACCCAGATCACAGACGTCGCTGACGCCGTCCCACGCCCGGCGTTACCTCCTTCTGGGACTGCTAAAGACGCAGACGTCCGTTATTACACCGCTTCACAATTCCAATTAACGTGGTGGAAGTTCAGAAAACACCGCCTTGCCCTGGGCGGCATGTTCCTTCTTGCGATCTTTGCGTTTATTGCTGCTTTCGCTGAGTTTCTTTCACCTTATGCTCCCGGTTCTCGCACCCCCAATTATCTGTTTGGTCCGCCGCAGAATTTGCATTTCGTGGATTCGGAAGGCAATTTCCACTGGCGCCCATTCACCTACGCCATCGCGGCGGGTATGAACCCAGAGACGTTTTTGCTTGAAGTAAAGGAAGATACCAGCAAGGTCTGGCCCGTATATTTCTTCATCAAAGGTGATCCGTACAAGATGTGGGGGTTGATTGAATCCGATATCCATTTGTTTGGAGTCGAAGAAGGACATTTGCACCTGTTAGGTACAGACCAGCTCGGGCGCGATCTCCTGTCTCGCCTGTTCTATGCCACGCGAACCTCCCTCACCATTGGGGTGGTTGGTCTGTTCATTTCGTTCTTCCTTGGCTTGATCATTGGCGGCATTTCGGGATACTTCGGCGGCTGGGTAGACGACGTGATCCAGCGCTTCATCGAATTTATCCGTTCGATTCCCACCCTGCCGCTTTGGATGGCACTGGCAGCGGCTTTGCCGAGAGACTGGTCGCCCCAACGTGTCTACTTAACGATTACTATTCTGATTGGACTCCTGGGGTGGACACATTTGGCGCGGCGTGTACGCGGAAAGCTGCTCTCGCTTCGTGAAGAAGATTTCATCGTCGCTGCCCGCCTCGCAGGCAGCAGCAATGCGCGCATTATCGCCCGCCACCTGCTGCCCGTATTCCTTAGTTATATTATCGTGGACCTGTCGATCTCGTTTCCCTACATGATCCTCGCTGAGACCTCGCTTTCCTTCATCGGCCTTGGCTTGCGAGCGCCCGTGATTTCCTGGGGGGTGCTGTTACAGGATGCACAGAATGTCCAGGCGATCGCACTCTATCCGTGGTTATTTACGCCGGTGGCATTCGTTATCATATCCGTCATGGCATTCAGTTTCGTTGGCGACGGCTTGCGCGATGCAGCCGATCCTTACTCCCGCTAAGAGGCAGTCGTTCGTGGATAACAACGTTCTATTAGAGATCAAAGACTTGCGAGTGTCTTTTCCACTGGATGAAGGCACTGTCCGCGCGGTGGAAGGCGTGGACCTGACCGTCCGGCGAGGGGAAGTCCTGGGTGTCGTCGGAGAAAGCGGCTGTGGTAAATCCATCACAGCGCATTCTATCCTGCGCATTATCCCATCCCCTGGACGTATTGACAGTGGGCAAATCTTGTTTCATCGCTCCTTTCAATCGGACAAAGATGGTAACGGGGTCGTGGACCTGGCGCAGCTCAATCCTACTGGTGCTGAGATTCAGAGTATCCGTGGTAAAGACATCGCGATGATCTTTCAGGAACCCATGAGCTCCTTTTCGCCGGTCCACACAATTGGCAGCCAGATTATGGAGGTCATCCAACTGCACGATGGGGCTACGACTGAGCAAGCCCGCCGGAGAACGATTGAGCTGTTGCAACTGGTGGGCATAGCGGCTGCCTCGGAACGGGTGGAAAATTTTCCTCATCAATTCTCGGGAGGGATGCGCCAACGTGCAATGATCGCCATGGCGCTGGCGTGTAATCCGATGCTGTTAATTGCCGACGAGCCCACAACCGCGTTGGATGTGACGATCCAGGCACAAATCCTCGATCTGATGCGCGGGCTGCAGAAACGGCTGGGCATGGCGGTCATGTTTATCACCCACAATCTGGGTGTGATCGCGCAGATTGCTGACTCGGTAGCGATCATGTACCTTGGGCAGGTGGTAGAGTATGGTCCGGTGCGCGAGATCCTTCGTAATCCCAAGCATCCTTACACAGTGGATCTTCTGAGGGCAGTGCCGCGCCTGGGCAAGACGGGAAGGCAGCGCCTGGTGGCTATCGAAGGATCGATTCCCAGTCCCTTTGAACGACCCACAGGATGCCCTTTTCACCCGCGTTGCAGCCGCGCGATGGCAGGGCGCTGTGAAGTGCACTTGCCGGCTGTTACCCAGTTAGATGCTCAACATTACGTGCGTTGCCTTTTATTTGAACCGGAGACATCGAATGCCTGAAGACCGCCGTGTGTTGCTGGAGGTGAAAAACCTCAAAAAATACTTTCCGGTCCGTCCTGGTATCCTGAGCCAAAATGAAGGAACCGTAAAAGCCGTGGATGGAATCAGCCTGCGCATCCTCCAGGGGGAAACTCTGAGCCTCGTGGGCGAGAGCGGCTCCGGGAAGACAACCGCGGGTCGCACAATCCTGCGGGCTTTTAATCCCACTGAGGGCGAGATTATTTTTCATCTTCAGGATGGTCCTGCAATCGATATTGCTAAATTGAAGTCAAAGGAATTACGCGCCTTTCGGCGGCACGCACAAATGATCTTTCAAGACCCCTACTCGTCACTTAACCCGCGGATGACAGTGCGCGACATCATCGCCGAGCCACTGGTCGCAGGTGGTGTAGCTAAAGGCGACGAAGTGGACGAACGCGTCCGTGAGACCGCCCGCCGCTGCCAGTTAAGGCTGGAGCATCTCCGTCGGTATCCGCATGCCTTCAGCGGAGGCCAGAGACAGCGCATCGGCATTGCACGAGCGCTGGTTGTTCAGCCGCAGTTTGTGGTCTGTGATGAACCGGTCTCGGCGCTGGATGTCTCCATTCAGGCACAAATTCTCAATCTGCTCATGGATATGCAGCAGGAATTTGGTCTGACGTACCTGTTCGTCGCCCATGACCTGAGTGTGGTCGAGCATGTGAGTGACCGAGTGGCGGTGATGTATCTGGGACGTTTGGTGGAAGCGGCGCCGACCGAGGACTTGTTCTATCAGCCGCTGCATCCCTACACCGAAGCCCTCATGTCCGCTATCCCCGCGCTGGATCCGGATGAGGTGATGAAACCGGTCATCCTCGAAGGTGAAATCCCGAGTCCGGTCAACCCTCCCAGTGGCTGTCCGTTCCATCCGCGCTGCCATTATGCCCAGGCGGTCTGCTCACAAGACATCCCTGAATGGAAAGAATATCGCCCGGGCCACTTCGCTGCCTGTCATTTTGCCGACCAGCTCTCGCTCAAAGGAGCGATCGAATCCTAACGCCCCTTTGAAAAGGAACACAGTCATGTCAACAACCCCCTGGCTTCGGGCGTACCGCCCCCTGGCAGTTGCCCATCGAGGCCACTCGATTGCCACCCCGGAGAATACAATGGTTGCGTTTCGCCGGGCCATTGAATTGGGCGCGGAGATGATCGAATGTGATGTGAACATCACTCGTGATGAGAAACTGGTAATGATGCACGATCCAACTCTGGACCGGACGACAAGCGGAACCGGGCGAGTCAGCGCGGCGACCTGGGAAGAGATTCAGCGCCTCGATGCAGGCTGCAAGTTCAAGCCGGAGTTCACGGGGGTTAAAGTCCCTTGCGCGGAAGAGGCCCTGTTGCTCTATAAGGAAGCCGGTATCTTGTCCTGTATCGAAGTCAAAGGCGCGGACGCAGATGAGTCAACTCGTATCGCTCTCGGGCTGGTGGATCTGTTTATTAAAGACGACATGCTGGATAAAGCATTCCTGAGTTCCTATCATCATGCAGCTTTGCACAAGGCTCAAGCCAAATGCTCGGAACTGCTGCTCGCCCCCGAGCGCCTGCCGGACGACGCGCCGCCTAATCCATCCGAGGCGCTGCGGCAGGCGCAGTCGTTTAATGCACCCGTTTTGCAGCACCAATATACAGTTCTCAATGCCGATGTGGTTCATACCTTGCATGAAAATGAGATCGCCGTCTGGTCATGGTCCACCCCAGATGAGCCCAGTATGCGATTTAGCATCGATCTCGGCGCGGATGCATTGATGAGTGATGATGTGGAGCTAATGATGGATGTGCTGAATCAAATGCGCCGCACACCGCTGGTCGGGCAGGTCAAGTGTTCTCCTTGACCGCATCGAAACCAGCTGCCGCGTATCAAGACCACACCTGCTGATAATTCATGCTGGCTCCACAGCAGTTAACGGGAAGCCTAAACCCTCAGCCATGAATACTTCGACACGGCTCAGTACAAGTTTCGCGAATTCGCACGAATTTATTAACCGATTCGCGGTAATTCGCGTGAATTCGCGGCAATGGAATATTTTTGAAACAAACTGTCAGATAGCCAAAACACAATCATTCCATGAAAATTACGGACATCCTGGTTCATAAAGTCAACCTTCCGCTTGTTACGGGGTACCGCTGGGCGTCAGGCGTATATCTCGGCGCGACCAAGGGCATCGTCGAGGTACGAACCGATGAGGGGATCGTCGGCTGGGGAGAAGTAGCTACCGTTGAACAGGCCCAGATCGTGGCAAATGAGTATGCCCCGCGATTGAGGGGAGTCGATCCATCCAACATCGATGACTGCTGCCGCCGCTGCCTCCCGGAAATCCGTACCCTGCTGAACACTCACGATGCAGGGTTAGTCAAAGCCTTCGGTGGACTGGAATTGGCTTTGTGGGACATCAAAGGCAAAGCCCTCAATTTGCCGATCTATTCCCTGTTTGGTGGACCCGTTCGGCGTGAGATTGGGTTTTCGGAATATTTCGCCCTGCGCCTTCCAGGTGAGATTGAATCTGGGGAGTCCACACCGTTGGAAGTGGCGCGTTACTGCGCCAGGATGCGCGAGCAGTATGGCTCGACAATTTTTGAAGGCAAGGTCGGTGTGCTCGACCTGGATACTGAGATCGAGTTGGTGAAGGAGGTGCGCGCTGCCATCGGCGCAGATGCTATTCTGCGCCTGGATGCGAACAATTCCTGGCCGCTCAACACTGCACGTAGGGCACTCGCCCGTCTCGAACCATTCAACATCGCCAACCTCGAAGACCCGGCGTCCACCTTTTACGATATGGCTAAACTTCGCCGGCACAGTGCCATTCCGTTTTCCAGCCATTTACCAGACCTGCGTCTGGCAGTGGAGTTAGGTGTGCCTGACACATTTGTCCTGAATGTAATGACACTCGGCGGTCTGCGCGAAACGATGAAATTTGTCTCGGCTTGCGAACTCATGGGTGTTGGCTTTTGGTTCTACAGCGGTGAATCTGCGGTGGGCACTGCCGCGTATAGGCAGCTGGCTGCCGCGATCCCTTACCTTTCACAGCCAGGTCAGTCGCTTTTCCGCTGGTATGCGGACGATGTGTCTGCTGAACTCATCCAGCCTCATGCCAATTCTGTCCCCATCTCTGATGGACCCGGCCTGGGCGTCACAGTAGATCCGCAAGCATTGGCACGCTGCAAAGAGCGATATGAACGCGATGGGGTGATCACACAACTCGGTGTGCCGGGCGAAACGCACTACCGTCAATTCCTTCAGCAATGAGCGTCTGGCTGCCGCCTTTGGATTTTGCGTGCTCTCCTTACACAGGCTGGACACGAGCGCATTGGGAGGCAGTCCTGGCACGACTGACGTATGGCTTCACCCTCGCTTTTGAGCCTCAGGGCTCTCCCGCGCGGGCATTGTTCCCAGATGATCGCTGTGACCGGCCAGATTCGGTGGATGGCCTCGAGGCGTTCGCGCGCATCGCAGTGGCATGGGGTGCATGGCTGCGCAACTCGGCAAATCCAGAAACACTTCAGTTTCAGGGTCATGAATTAAATCTCGTCGACCTGCTTAAGCAGGGACTGTTGGATGGCACGAATCCGAAGTCAACGGATACTTACTGGGGCGACATTGAAGATATGGATCAACGCATTGTGGAAAATTCGAACATTGCCATGGCAGTATGGTTGAGTCGTGAGCGCGTGTTTGACCGAATGACCGAAGCCGAACGCGGTCAGGTGATCGCCTGGATATCACAGGTAGATGGCAAAGAGACCTGGTCCGATAACTGGATCTTTTTTCCAGCGCTCTCCCTCGCCGTTCGTCGCCGGTTGGGATATCCATTCTCGGAAGCGGACCTGGATGCAAGGCTGACGCAAATAGCTGCATTCTACCGCGGCGATGGCTGGTATACCGATGGTAATAGCAATGAATTTGATCTCTACAACGCTTGGATGTTTGGTTTTCACTACCTGATGTGGGCGTGGATGGACGGTGACCGACGCCCGGATCATCGTCAGTTGGTTCTGGAACGCGCTCATCTTTTCCTGGACAGCTTCCCATTTTTCTTCGGTGCGAACGGTTCATATGTGGCCTGGGGGCGCTCACTCGTCGGTCGCTTCGCTGCCACGGTTGTTTTTCAGATGGGGCATTTGCTAAAGATCACCTCACACCCACCCGGTTTGTATCGGCGGATTGCTAGTGGTTGTCTGCGCTATTTTGTCAACCATGACTTTATCGATCCAGCCGGACATTTTGCCCGGCAGGGGTTTCATGGGGACTTTCCGCAGGCGGGCGAGTCTTACATGGCGCCCGGATCGCCGTTATCAGCCTGCCACGCGCTGTTTGCTCTGACCTTTGACGCCGAAGATCCGTTCTGGACCGAGCGAGAAGATCCGCTCCCTGTCGAGCGCGAGGATTTCGATTTAGCTTTCTCTACGCCAGGCTTTGCCCTCTCCGGCCGCCGGGCCACCGGGCAGGTGATCCTGCTCAACAGTCGCAGCGGACACGCGGCGGATGTGCCTCGCCCCGACTACACACCCAAGTATGGCAAGTTTGCCTATAGCACCCACTTTCCCTTCAATGTGGCGCAAGCCGCCAGCTCATACGCGCCCGATACGATGATCGCACTGACGCACGATGGTCTGACGTTTGGTCATCGTGATACAACACGTGCAGGTGGAGCGGCACCGCGCATGATGTGGTGTGCATTTGACGAATCAATTGAGGGGCAATCGCAAAGATTGCAAGTGGTCGTCTTGCTGTGGAACGATCTACAAGTTCGCCTAGCGTATATTTGGCCAACGCTGGCTGTGCGTGCCTTTGAAGCGCCCGGGGCATTAGGCTGTTCGGATGTGGCCCAATTAAAGCGCCGCTCTAACCCTGTGCTTGGATGGGAGTATGCGGAAGCAGAAGGGCGCGCACTTGGTATACGCCGCTTGTTGGGATATGACGGGCAATGTGTGAGTGCTCCATTCTTAAATCAACCGAAGCTTAATCTTGCCTATCCATATTCGGAACAACCGCTCGTGTGCGAGACGCAACCGAGCATAGCGTCGCGCGCGTTTGCCGCTGTTAGCCTTCTAAGGCCCGCGCCTTTTGATCCGGAGCGTGAATTTGATAAATTTGCAGTTCGGGTGGAGAATGAAAGATCGTATCACGTTACATTTCCAGATGATGAGATGGCTTTTGTCGTGTTGGGAAATGAGCCGCCGCTTATCAAATATCATGCCCATCTCTGAAACGACAGCCAACGATTTTCCACTAATTTGCCGAGGTGACAAATGAATCATTCGCAAAACAATTGGGCGCGTTACGATCTTTGGGATGAGCGTCATCTCAGCCTTGATCGCTTCGCGGTTGAAGATCCTGAGAACGGCTTCTGTGCTGCCGCAAGCCCGCATGATCCCAAGCCCTCATTAGTAATCGAGCATGGCTGCATTATCGAGATGGATGGTGTCCCGGCTTCTGAATTCGATATGATCGATGAATTCATAGCGCGTCACTACTTCGATCTGACGATTGCTGAGGAGGCAATGGCAATAGACAGCCGCGAGTTGGCTCACATGTTGGTTGATGTGCACGTGCCACGCGAGAGGTTGGTGAAACTGTCGGCAGGCATGACGCCCGCGAAGTTGGCTGAGGTCCTTGGTCATCTAAATACACTCGAACTCGCGTTTGCGAATAGTAAATTGCGATGTCGTCGTCAACCCAGCAATCAGGCGCATGTCACCAATGCCAAGGATGATCCCGTGCAAATGGCCGCGGATGCGGCCACTGCCGCGCTTTATGGATTTGATGAAATTGAGACCACAGTGCGCGTCGCGCGCAATGGGCGGACAAATGCTATTGCCTGTGCAGTCGGCGCGGCAGTGGTGCGTGATGGTGTTCTGATCCAGTGCTCGCTGGAAGAGGCGGAGGAATTGCGCATCGCACTTGCCGGGTTCACCTCATATACTGAGACCCTGTCGGTATACGGAACTGAGTCGTCCTTCCTCGATGGCGACGACACCCCCTGGTCCAAAGCATTCCTGACAGCCATCTATGCAGCGCGGGGACTGAAGACGCGTTGCACCTCGGGGTCGAGTGCAGAACTATTGATGGGGTTTCACGAGGGCAAATCAATGTTATATCTGGAGGCTCGATGTGTCTGTCTCCAACGGGCGATGGGTGTGCAGGGGACACAAAACGGCGGCATTGACGGAGCACCTCTCACATCTTCGGTTCCCAGAGGCGGCTGGGAACTGCTGGCCGAAAATGTTCTCGCCGCGCTGCTCGATCTCGAATGCGCCTCGGGGAATGATACTCGCCACTCAGAGTCAGAGATTCGTGTTGGCGCCAAGATCATGCCCTTCCTGATGTCGGGCACCGACTTCATCTGCTCCGGCTTCGGCTCGATCCCCAAATACGACAACTCGTTCAACGCCTCGCTCTTCAACGCTGAAGAGTTGGAGGATTTTCTGGCCTTGCAGCGCGAGTTCCAGCTCGAGGGCGGCATCCAGCATGTGCCTGAAGACGAATTGATGGCGGCGCGCGCCCGCGCCATCGAAGCGATCTGCGCGGTGTTGGAGACATTGACTTCGGTCCGCTTGACCGAAGCCCAGAAACAGAGCGTCCTGTACGCACATGGGTCGGACGAAACAGCCAGTTTCATGCTCACAGATGTAGCTAATATGAACGCAACTCTGATTGAAAAAAACATCACCTTTGTGGATATAGTTCAGGCGCTGGCTGCTCGAGGGTTTACCACGGAGGCCACACGGCTCCTGTCTATGGCACGCCAGCGGGTCACGGGTGACTACCTGCAAACAGCCGCCATTATTCGTGATGGACGAGTTGTCAGCGCCGTCAATGATCCCAATCGCTATCGTGGGCCCGGGACGGGCTACGTCATGACCGATGAGCGCCGGCAAGCGATCAGCCGGATGCGTCGCGAAATTTCAAAGCGCGATATTCTAAATGAGGAAGGGGTAATGGGTCAACAGGAATCCCGTCACTGGCGGGTTGAATCGAAAGGTGAAGCTGGGCCAGGAGATGATCCTCGCGAAGTGGTGATCGGGATCAGCCCAGGATTCGGCGTACGTTTGCATAAGACCACCGGTGGGGTGCCGCTTTATAAAGTCCTCGCCGCGTTGATGGAGGGCATTCTTGAGAAGAGATGCCACCCGCGCGTGGTGCGAGTTCGCCACACCGCTGACACTTCATTCTTAGGTTTAACCGCGGCCAGACTGGCTGGATCAGGAGTAGGGATTGGCATTCAAGGCAAGGGCACAACAGTGATCCACCGTCATGATCAGTCTCCGCACATGAATCTGGAACTGTTCTCGCAGGCTCCGCTGATCGGCGAAGCGGACTATCGTGCAATTGGGGCTAACGCTGCGCGATATGCATTAGAACAGCTTCCAATCCCTGTGACTATTCCTTACCGAGGCCAGGCGCTGGGCGCGCGGTTTCATGTTCAGACTGCGCTGCTCTATGCGATTGAAACTTCGATGATCGAGGCTGGTGAGAATCCGGAAGAGCTGGAGGTAAAGTTTTATGATGTACGTTGAGAATCCTGATGACGTGAATGCAATCTACCCGGTAGGCGAGATGCATCCAGATCGCGTGCGGACGCGCAGCGATCGCCACCTTCGCGACCTAACTCTCGACAACCTCCTGTCAGGGCATGTGACTGACGCAGACTTCGGGATTACAGCTGAGGGATTGCGACTCCAGGCCGCGGTCGCCGAACAGGCCGGACGCCCGAACCTGGCTCAAAACCTGCGGCGCGGCGCCGAACTGGTCGAAATTCCTGACAATGTGCTGTTGGAGGTTTACGAACTGTTACGACCAGGGAGAACTCAAAGCGTGGACGATCTCCTCGCCGCCGCTAATCAGCTACGGGATACCTATGGTGCAAGAGAAACAGCCTCGCTTCTCGAGGAGGCGGCTCTGGTTTACGAACGACGGGGCATTTTTCAGCGGCGGATTTGAGTATTGCCATTTCTTTAAGCCGAACGGGTGAGTAATGCTGCCTGCTCCACGGCCACCCGCAGACTGGCGTGGCTGGCTTTACCTGTGCCGGCGATATCGAAGGCCGTGCCGTGATCCACGCTCGTTCGGACGAATGGCAGCCCCACCGTGACGTTCACGCCCTCGTCCACCCCAAAATACTTGACCGGAATCAGTCCCTGATCATGATACTGGGCAACCACAATATCGAACCGACCCTGTCGGGCATGCATGAATACTGTATCACCCGGCCAGGGTCCACTCGCCTCGATGCCCTCCGCCTGGGCACGTTGGATCGCGGGACGGATGATCGCCTCATCTTCCGACCCAAAGAGACCGTGCTCGCCCGCGTGCGGATTCAAGCCTGCCACCGCGATTCGAGGTTGAGCGATGCCCAGCTGGGTCATGGTGCGATGTGCAAGCCTGATGACCGTAAGTTCGCTTTCCACCGTCAATTGCGCGATCGCTTCACGCAGCGAGACATGAATTGTAACCAGGATGACGCGCAGCTCGTTGTTCATCAGCATCATCGCAAAGTCTTTTGTCCCACTAAAGTCGGCCAGGATTTCCGTATGCCCGGGATAGTGAATACCTGCCAGTCGCATGGCTTCTTTGTTGATCGGGGCTGTTACCATCGCCCGGATTCTCTTTTGCAAAGCAAGATCGATCCCGGCCCGGATGTAATCATAGGCGGCTTTGCCCGCCCGCGCGTCCAGTTGCCCGAAAGGTAAATCTTCTGGCAGATTGCTAGGTGAGATAATGTTTATTGCTTTCTGAGTAGATTGAAAATGATCAGGTGAATTGATGACTCTTACTGTGAGGGGCAAAGCCAGCAACTGGATCGCCCGTTTGAGGAGCGCCTCATCACCAAGTACCAAAGTTGGTGGAAGCGGAGCAGCATCCGCGAACAACTTTGCCACGATCTCTGGCCCGATACCGCAGGGATCGCCCATCGTGATCGCGATCGGTAAAGTCTCCAGGTTAGGCATACTGTCTGACTTTCACAAGCGCGTCTGCAATGGCAGCGTCACTTCCGAATCCGCCAGCTTTTGTTGCCAGCGGAAGTGATTGTTCACCCAGGACTCGCATCACCGGTATCCCTGCTTCCACCTCTCCCAGGATTTCAAGCGCTTGTGCTCCTAAAGTATTGCACAAGGCATTGGCGGTGTCTCCACCCGTAGCGACAATTCCACTGATTCGGCTTTCGCGAACAAGCCGGCTGCCCACTTGTGCCAGTCCGTCAACGATTCGTTGCGCAACCTGCGCCGCGGATAAATTCAGTTTCGCGCCGAGAAGTTGAGTCGCCGAGATTTGCTCTCGTGAAGCGCGCACAACCAAAGCTGCATCGTGGGCTGAGTCGATCGCCGCGTGCAGGTTTGACTCCGCTTGATCGAGTTCCATAGCAGCGGTCTTTCCCCCTTGAATCATTCGAGCTGGGTCAAGAAGGACAATGCTCAATCCATTGGTTGTTTGGGCGTAGCGCAACTGTCCGTGGGTTGTCTCGGACGCGCTGCCTACCAATGCCAAAGCGGGACGTGGATCAGTTGGGTGATCCTGCCGAACTGTATGTGGGGGAATAGCAGTTTTTAGTGCAAGGGGAACAAACTCTGCTAACCCGGTTGAGCCAACCCATAAAACTCTCAGCTCGCTCTGGGCCAGGCCAAGGCAAATTCGCTTGAGATCCTCCTGCTCGGCAATATCCACAACCACCAGTTCGATCCCTTCGGCTAACATCTCCCGGACAGCACTTACCAGTTGCATTGACCCCGAGCGTACCTGCTCGAGCGTTATGCGTCCAGCCTTGCGATTCGATCCTTCTGCTAATCTTCTGGCGATATTTGCATCTCTCACCGGTGCTGTTGGATCCGTCCCAAACTCCGTTTTATGCAATGGGCGGTTATGAAGATATTGGATGCCATCTAGTGTGGTGCGACCATATTTAGGAAACGCAGGCGCAATCATGGCGCAATCCGGTTTGACAATCTCCATTGCGGCTTCGATCTCTGCTCCCAGATTGCCTCTCAGCGTTGAATCCACGGATTTGTAAAAATGCGTCCAACCCTCAGCAACCAATTGTTGAGATGCAGTCTTGACCCTTGCGTACGCCTGTTCGGCCGCCAGACTTCGACTGTCCGTATCGACGGAGATCACATGAGCTGCACGCGCCTGGACTGGAAGGGTGTAGACTCCCAATGGCACAACCACAGACCATCCACTTCGTACAACCTGCGCGCCGCAATCTGTCGCGCTGGAAAGGTCATCGGCGATGATGGCGAGTCGGGTCATGGCTGGGTGAGCCAAGCTGCAATGCGCTCGCCGACCACCAAAGCCGGAATATTCGTATTGGCACGCGGCACGACCGGCATGATGGAGGCATCGGCAACGTATAGATTGTCCACGCCATACACTTTTCCACGCGCGTCGACCACGGCAGTTGGATCAGACTCGGATCCCATTTTGCAGGTCCCGACCGGATGATAGTAATGCAGGTTGTCGCGTTGAACATCTTCTGGAAGCCTGTAATTAACTGTTGGAAATATTTCCTCTCCTATCCAATTTGAGAGCGGCGCCTGGCAGGCATAGTCGCGTATCATCTCAATCCCATTCCATAGGATGGCGAGATCCTGTCCTTCAGAATCGCTCAGATAGGCAGTGTCAATCTTGAGAGTCGCAAATGGATCGACACTGGTCAATTGCACACTGCCGCGCGAGAGCGGAGTCATATTCGCCACGGGCAGCAAAAATTCCCAACTATCGGCCGCGTCTATAAATTGTCCGCCGATTGGAAACAAGTGCAGATCATAAGCGGTCGTGCAATACTTGCTGCGAAACTTGGCAATCGTCTGCTCCGAGAATAAAACTCCACCTCTCGCAGCAAAATCCAGCATCGCGGCCACCAATTGGGGAGTGCCGCTGTATTTGAGATAGACGGCCGGATGGTCATGCAGGTTTTTGCCAACTGCCAGATCGAGCTTCGCTTCAATTCCAAGCGCGCGGAGTTCAGACGATGGACCAATTCCTGAGCGCAGGAGAATAGCTGGTGAGCCATACGTTCCGGCGCACAACACTACCTGGCTTGCCTTTATCGTCAGAGGTCCCTCAGGTCCGATCGTTTCAACTGCGACCACACAACTGCCTTCTAACTGCAATCGGTCCACTTGAGTTTGTGATTGAATCGTCAGGCGCTCATTGCCCCTCAGCGAATCCAAATAAGCGAAGGCCGAATTCCATCGTACGCCGTCCACAATGTTGACGGGCGACGTGCTCGTGCCAATATCTTCATCCAGATTATTCAGATCAGCGACATGTGGAATTCCGATCCTGAGCGCTGTTTCGAGACAGGCTTGCTGCCACGGTGTGATTTCCGAAGACGAAATTCGTTTTACTCTCAACATGTCATTGGCAAGTCTAAAAAATGGCAGGAGCTCCTCGGTGCTCCAACCCGGATTTCCCAGAGCGGCCCAGTGATCGTAATCAACCCGACTGCCCCAAATGGCCGCGCAACCGTTGTGCGAGGAACAACCTCCGATCACGCGCGCCCGTTCCAACAAATGCCCCGGACGACCCGTTCCGGCGCCATTGAGGTAGCCCCAATCGTGACCGCCAGGCAGACTGCGCGCATCCAGCAGTGGCGCCGGCCAACCCTGGTCCGCGAACGCACCGTAATCTGGTCCAGACTCGATTAACAGTACCGTCTGGGATGTGCCTTCCACCAAGCGGGCTGCCAAAGCCGCCCCTGCCGTGCCACCACCAAGAACAATTGTGTCAGCAAATATGTGTTTAGCCATGAATGGTCTCCAGTGTCAGGCAAGTTATATTCATAGAGATCATAGCGATCACTTAACTCGTCCAATTTTAGGAAATTTATGCATTTTAGTGATAAGATGTCATGATGACTGATAATACATCCAAGAGTTTTAAATGTAAAGTTATTAATGGTTCATAACTACTAATCCAGGTAGATGATGCAGGAATTGCAAGCAAATTAAGGCTCTCCCGTTTTTAACGGAAAGATTCAGGCAACCTAATTTCGGAAGGCATGTTTCGCCAAATTTGCAGATAAACGAGCTTGTTTTACGATAGTTTGCTTCAAGAAGCTTCGCATAACTTCACTTGCTCAAAGTTTTCCCGTTAATTACGGGAGAGCCCAAATTAATAAAACAAGTCGAGAAAAAAGAACAGATGAACCAGCTTTCTCTGGGTAAATTCCGTGCCCTGCAAACGGCATCTACTGAGCGAGGAGTGTTTGCAATCCTGGCTGTAGATCATCGGGATGCGCTGCGTGTCCTTCTCAATCGTGCCCGGCCAGAATCTGTTGCAGCAGGGCAATTGACTGAGATAAAGCTGTCCATAGTAAAGCAGATAGGGCCATTGGCTACCGCGATCCTGCTCGATCCAGTTTACAGCCTCGGACAGGCGATTGCTGAGGGGGTTTTGCCACCTGGAACGGCCTTCCTTTCTGCCATCGAAGAACAGGGTTATTTGGGCGATCCCTACAGCCGAAAGACTGCTCTCCTCGAAGGCTGGGGGATCGAAAAAGGGAAAAAGGTGGGCGCAAGCGGAGTCAAGGTGCTGCTCTTTTATCATCCGCAGGCGGGAGAAGCAACTGAAAGACAGGAAAAGTTCGTCACAGGCTTGTTAGAGGAATGTCGGTGTTTTGATATTCCCATGTTCCTGGAGCCAATCATCTATTCACCGGATCCACATGTGAGCAAGGATTCGGAAGCGTTTGCCGCGCAGCGTCCCCAAATCATGGTCGAAACAGTCAGGCGTCTGGGGGCTTTGCAGCCCGATATCCTGAAACTGGAATTCCCCATAGATTGTAAGTACGAAAAGGATGAAGCTGTGTGGCAGGATGCCTGCGCAGAACTAAATGAGACTTCTCCGGTTCCCTGGACCTTGCTCTCTGGCGGAGAGTCTCTTGAATTGTTCCGAGACCAGTTAATGGTCGCGTGCAGGAATGGTTGTTCTGGTTTTTTAGTCGGACGGGCTTTGTGGCAGGAAGCAGTTTACCTCCAGGGTGATGAGCGAGATAAATTTTTACAGGGTGAGGCTTTGCGGCGATGGCAAGTGCTGCAGACGATTGCGGATACCCACGCCCATCCCTGGTATGAACGATATGGAGTAGCCGACGTCGATGAACACTGGTACAAGGATTATCAGGCAGAATGAGTCAGCTTAGGCAGTACACAGCCGAAAACTTACTGGTTCACCCTTCAACGAATCCCCAAGATCCTGATTTGATCCTGACTGTCACGCCCGAATCAGCGGGGTGGGACTTTATCTCCTTTCAAGCCCGGCAAATCAGTGCAGGCGCGGAATCGTCCTTCAACAGTAATGAAAATGAGCTGGCAATCATCCTGCTCAGTGGAGGGATCTCCGTACGTTCCACGCGCGGGAGCTGGCAGGGTCTGGAGCGGAAGGACGTGTGGACGAGCGCGGCGACGACGTTGTATCTGCCGAGTGATACAGCATTTACCGTGCTGGCTGATCGCGATAGTGAAATTGCCGTCACCCGGGTTCCCAGTTAAGAAATGTCTGCTGTTTCTTCTCCCCAATTCGATCTGATCACGATGGGACGTTCCTCCATTGACCTGTACGCCAACGATGTCGGCTCCCCGTTCGTAGAGATAACGAATTTCGCTGCGTACGTAGGCGGCTCACCGACGAATATCGCAGTAGGCGTGCAACGCCTGAACATCAAGACCGCGCTCCTCACTGCCGTTGGCAGCGATCCCATTGGGGATTTCATCCTGAATTTCCTGAAAAATGAAGGCGTGGAAACCCGATACATCCCCCGCAAGCCCACCGCCCGGAGCAGTGCCGTGATCCTGGGTATCGAGCCGCCCGACCAATTCCCTCTGGTTTTCTATCGTGACAATGCCGCCGATATTCAGCTCACAATCGATGATGTACTGGATATGCCCTTCGAAGGCTGCCGGGCCTTCGAGTTTGCGGGGACAAACCTGAGCAGGGAACCCTCACGCAGCGCGACGTTTTTTGCCGTTGAACGGGCGAAAAAAAATAATGTAAAAGTTTTCTTCGATATTGATTTCCGTGCCGATCAGTGGCACGACGTGCGCGCCTTTGGGGTCAACGCCCGCGCCATGCTTCGAAATGTAGATGTCACAATCGGTACTGAAGAAGAAATACTTGCTGCAATGCTCTCCGATCCGGCTCAGCTCAAAATCGAACACTCTCAAATCTCCGCCCCACAAATCACCGGCGACCCGGATGCGGCCATTCAAGACATCCTTGCATTGGGACCCTCCGCACTCATCGTCAAACGCGGTGCAAAAGGCGCAGCCATCTTCCAAAAAGGAAGGGCTTCATTCAATGTCCCGGGTTTCCCAGTTGAGGTCTATAACATTCTCGGTGCAGGCGATGCTTTTGCCAGCGGCTTGATTTACGGTTACCTCAAGGGCTGGGACTGGTATAAAGCTGCCCGCATGGGAAACGCCTGCGGTGCTATTGTCGTCACCCGGCACGGGTGCGCGAATTTTATGGCGTACGAAGAGGAAGCGTTGAAATTTATTGAAGAACGAGGAGGCTTCTAATGGATACAATCCGCTACACCATGGCCCAGTCGATTATCCATTTTCTCAAAAATCAATATGTCGAACGCGATGGTGTTCAGCAGAAATTCTTTGCTGGGTGTTTTGGCATTTTCGGGCACGGCAATGTTGCCGGGATCGGTCAGGCGCTCCAGCAAAACCCTGATTTTCGTTTTTACCAAACCCGCAATGAACAGGCAATGGTGCATACAGCGGCAGCGTATGCAAGAATGAAAAATCGTTTACAGACATTGGTTTGTACCACGTCTATCGGACCGGGAGCCACTAATATGATTACTGCCGCGGCAGGTGCAACTATTAACCGGCTGCCGGTCCTGCTTTTACCCGGTGATATTTTCGCAAGGCGCAACGTCGCCCCAGTCCTCCAGCAGTTGGAGTCGGAACACAGCCAGGATATTTCAGTCAATGATTGTTTCAAGCCGATCAGCCGCTATTGGGATCGCATTAACCGCCCCGAGCAAATCATTACGGC
>DATFET010000529.1:0-7702 GCA_035250835.1 Anaerolineales bacterium | reverse complement strand
CGCCGATGATTCCCAGCGCTCTCGCATCCAGGGCATTGACCGAAGCCGCATCCGTTGGGATCGTCACATTCAGACGTGACTTGAAAATGTCGAGCAGGAAAGCCGAAAGCATCGGCAAAACGAAGGTCCCCAACAGGAGCATCAAATCAAATGATCGTTCCCTGAACAGGTTTGTCCAGCCGTAGCCCAGGAATAGGACGATCAGGGCGGCGATCAGACCCAGGCCTGCCAGTCCCAGCAAAATATCAGTTGCCTGCAAACCCGAAGATGGCAGCTCGAGAGGCGATGATTCGCCGGTCGGGTTGGCAGGAGCAACAGTCTCTGCACCGGCGATTGTTTCCGCCTGCCTGTTCATAAGACCAAGTCCCAGGCCAATGCTGCCCAGCAAGACCACCACTGCCAGGATGATCACAAATATCCTGTAAAGACCAGGATTTCCCTCCCAGGGTTTGCGTGTGATCTGAGAAATGAAATAAATGCCTAAAAAGAGCAGAGCCTGGGCTGTGTAAATGAAAGCCGTCTCTTTTGCAGTAAAGTGCAGGACAGTTGCGAGAGTGACGATGTATAAATACTTTTTCCCGCCTGTTTCCATGTATCGCAGTATTCCAAAGAGAAGCAGGATGCCGGCAAACCCGGCAAAGGACTCGTTACGAACATACCTTCCGTAGTACAACATGTAAGGTGAGACCACCATCACGAGTGCTGCGACGATTGCTCCCCAGCCTCCGAGGTAACGCCGCCAAAACCAGACCATCCAGACCGTCGCAATGCTGAACAACACCGCAGGAATCCGCGCAGTAAGATCGGATACGCCGAAGATGAAATATGTCAACGCAAGAATATGGAACTGGAACGGACCATGCATCATCGGTGTGTGTTGATAGCCCTGGCCGCGATACAGGAGCCATGAAAAGTAAGTGTGCAGGCTTTCATCGTGGCTCATCACGCGCGTTTCCAGATTATAAAGTCTTGTAATGATCGCCAGTAGCATAATGCCTGCAAATAAGGCTAATTCGTTTGTAACCGCCGGTAGAGCAGGGTGGATGGGTCGTTCCAGCCAGGTGGTTTTATTGTCGTTATTCATAATCCCTTGTTTCAACATGTAATTTGGAGACTTATACTTCAATCTGAAGCTTCTGGCAAGTTTGCGTGTAATATTCTATTAATATCTGGCAGCTAACCGCCAGGCGTGGTTGTGGTTGGGCTGTTCCAAGGCGTGAAGGTTGTTGTGACCGTATTGACCGTGCCTGTGGGACTTGTACTGCATGTTTGAATACCAAGCTCCATCCCTGATTGGACAACTTCAGTTTTAAGATTATTGTATGAGAGAATTTCTTGCTTTGCGACTGAGAAAGTCTCGGCGATGCTATCAAGCGTATCTTCCGGTTGGACAATATAATTCGTCTCTACGCAATTTTTGGATATGCTGGTGCTGGTCAATTGAAAGGAAGGTGTGGGAACCGGCGGCGCGCTGACCGATAATGTACCTGGCGATTTACTCGCAGGCAATGAAAACTGCCAGACGCTGAACATGAATACGATGGCTATGGCTCCAACTGCTATAGTACGTGTAGCCATCACAATATTGTCGGATATTCTGGAAGCTGACCTCGCGATGATAGTGGCTGTGGGGAGGGGGGGATAAGGTTGGTTCCATTTTCTCTGCATAACAGGCTTCAAGATAGATTCCATCTCGCCCATCTGTTTTGCAAATTCCAGGCATTCCGTGCAGATCTCTACATGCGAATGGAGAATTTTCTTCTGATCGACCGTCAACGCATTGTCAGAATTGAATTGGATCAGTTTGCGAGCTTCCTCATGTGAAATGTGCATCTACTTATTCTCCGTTTATATCTACCAATGCGCTTCTTAATTTCTCACGAGCAGTGTGCAGTCTCGAATGAATGGTTCCTTCATGGATGGAAAGTATTTCTGAAATTTCGTTGATCGATAAATCATGAAAGTATCGAAGCACTACAACTATGCGATGCCTTTCATCCAGCTGATTCAGGGATGTCCAAAGTATCACTTCCTTCTCGTTTTGGATTACGGTATCTTCAGGCAATAGCTGCTTTTGAAGTTCCACTCGGAAAAGAGTTGTTAGGGTTGCTCGCAGGCGATCGAGCGTTTTTCGTTTGCGAAGATGGCTGCGGCTAAGATTGACTACAATGGTATACAGCCAGGCTTTGAAGGATTGCTGTTCCTGATATTTTTTTAGCGAGCGAAGGGCAGCAATAAACGTTTCCTGTGTAATCTCAGTGGCTTCGGCAGAGTCATCGAGGATGGACAGCGCCAGTTTGAAGACGCCTACCTCATAATGGCGGATCAAAAACTCAATGGCATCTTCATTTCCAGCAATGCACTCGGAAACGAGCCATGATGGATGTGCGTCAATCATGCGTTCTGTATAGTTAACGCCTGAAGCCTTGAAAACCTTCATCGGACACTTCCATCCATACAATTTGCGTGTAGCCAACTACACCCAATTAACCTTTCACCATATAAACCTATAAAGAAACACCGCCAGCCAACTGTCCGCAGCCGGCCTGGATGTCGATGCCTCGCCTCATGCGGATCGTGCAGGGGATCCCAGCCTGCTCCAGCATTTCTTTGAAGGCTGTTGCTCTCGAGCGATCCGTAGCGCGACCTTCGTATCCATCAGTGGGGTTGAGGGGAATTGCATTGACGTGACACAAGAGACCTTTGAGCCGGGCTGCGAGCTTTTTTGCAACTTCCGGTGTGTCGTTGAGGCCGTGTATGAGAGCCCACTCAAAAGTGACGCGGCGTCCCGTCTGGACGACATAATAGCGACAGGCTTCGATCACATCCTCGATCTTGTAGCGTTTGTTGACAGGCATGATCGCAAGGCGCTCCTCATCGTCCGCGGCATGGAGCGAGATGGCAAGGTTGACCTGGCGCTTTTCGTCTGCGAATCGCCGGATCTGCGGGACCAGGCCAACGGTCGAGATGGTGAAGCGGCGAGCCCCAAAGTTGAATCCATCCGGGTCGTTGAGGCGGTCGATTGCTTTCATTGTGTTGTCGTAGTTGTGAAAAGGCTCGCCCATCCCCATAAGGACGATATTCGTAACCGATTCGTTCACATCCCTGAGCATGCGGGCGTAATACATCACCTGGGCGACGATCTCTCCGCTCGTGAGATGACGTTTGAACCCCATCTGACCAGTGGCGCAGAAGACGCATCCCATAGCACAGCCCGCCTGTGTGGATATACACAGCGTGCGTCGATTTTTAGCTCCGCGACCGGTGGGGGATGCAGTGATCTGTGGATTGTCCGCTGGGTCGCCATATCGCATGAGCACTGCCTCGATCAGGTTTTGATCGGACATTTGGAACAATGTCTTACGGGTGGAACTATCCGACGAATCAAGATATGTTTTTACTTTGAATGGCGAGAAGAAAAAATACACCGTCATTTTTTCGCGCAGCGACCTGGGCAGATTGCTAAATTCGCCCGGTGAGTTGTAAAGATGCTGGTACAGTCCCTGCCAGATCTGCTTTGCACGATAGGCCGGTTCATTCCATTCCTTCATGAGAGTTGTTATCTCATTTATATCCAGGTCATAAATTAACATAAGTCACACAAGTATGCTACGAAGAGCCAATCAGTGCAGCCAGGTCCTTCACAATGATATCGATTTCCGGGCGCCATAAGTCAGCTTCTTCTCGTGTCGATACCCCTGAGAGCACCAGTGCGGTCGGACAGCCAACCGCCTGACCTGCGGCAATATCGGTATCCAGGCGGTCACCGACTACAAGAGTTTCCTCTTTTTTTGTGCCAAGCCTCTCCAGGGAGAGGTCCATTAAAAATGGAAAGGGCTTACCCGCCACGATCGGCTGGACATTTGTTGCAGTGACGATAACGGAATACCACGCACCTGCACCCGGGATCTCACCGCGCGGTGTCGGAAACGTCCTATCGGGATTGGTCGCGTAAAAGGGAATGCCGCGGCGCACAAGTAAGGTTGCCTCGACAAGTTTCTGGAAGTTTACAGTACGATCGATACCTATGACAACCGCTTCTGCCTCTGAGGCGCTTTCCACGGGCAATATATCGAAGCCCTTTTCCTCCAGCGCTGCTCGAATCCCATCCTCACCGACCATAAACACTTTTGTCCCACGAGAAAACCTCTGAGCCATGGCATGTGCGGCAGCCTGTGATGAGGTAACGACCTGCCGGGATTCGACTGTCACACCAAATTTTTTCAGGCGTGCTGCATACTGTTCAGATGTGTTCGTGCTGTTATTTGTTGCAAATACAAACCTGAGTCCTCGCTCACGGATGCGGTTGAATGTAGAGGCGAGGTCGCCGATGGGCGAATCCGTTTTCCAGACAACGCCGTCCATGTCAAGGATAAGGGCTTTGATATTCGATGGAAGCATAGTTTAGTTATCGATTGGATCTCCTGCAGTTTAACTGCAGGAGAAAAGGGGGAAATCTTTATTGTCCAAACTTTCTTACCAGGTATTTCAAGACTGGGAGATCGATCCAGCAGGCGTCTGGATCAACCCGTTCTTCAAAGTTTTCGTTTCCGATGAATTTCTGGAAAGCGCCTTTGAATTCAATTTCTTTGGTCAAATAGCCTTCCTGTTTCAAAATATCCGTGATCTGTTTCAGCGCTTTACCTTTGATCGCCACACGCTCAGTCTCAGGGCTCTTCCCAAAATACAACTCATGCAATTCCAATAATTCACCCAGGCGCGGAACAGGATTCTCGTGATCGTCCACACGGTAATCGATCCAGCGGTCCAGGTAACCGCCGTAGCCGCCTCCCGGCTTGACCACGAAAATCGCTGCAGACTGTCGGCCGCGTCTGTCTCCGCCAGCGCGGTCACCGGCTAATAGTGCCGTGTAAAGTCTGGATGGCAGAGACCCTTTTGTTTTGAGAAAAGCTTTCTCCATTGCAGAGACAACTCTTCCACCTGCCAGAATGTTTCCCTGGATGGCATAGCCTTTTCCGGCAACGCCGCCTGCCCAGGCGAAACATCCACTTCCAGAGAAGGTAGCGGAACTGCCGTTTGCATCTACTAGGCCAACCTGCCTGAGTTCTTTGTCAGGATCATCCTTTAGCATCTGATCGAGCGATCCCTGGGCAGAGAGACCTGTCCCCATTAACTCCAGTCCGCGCGGACCAAAGGATGTATTGGCAAAGGACTGGGTCGCCACCGCGCCAGCATTTGCACGCGCATATGGGACAACTGCACCGACAGCAGGAAATTTCGAGGCGACAGCGACACCCCAGGATCCTTCTTCAAGATCGCAGGCAACAATGGAAAAAGTCATTACACTATTCTTTCTGAGATGTGGGATTATATCGTAAAGCTATGGATTGCTTCACCGCCTGCTGCGCTTGGGTTCCCAATAATTTTACGAAATTAAAAAGCCCGCTGAAATCAACGGGCTTCAACGATCAAGCTACTCCAACAACCAATTAGCTAACCTTTTCCGGGGCTGTCAGGACCTGGTCCACCAGACCATATTCAACCGCGCCTCTGGCTTCGAGGTAGTAATCACGGTCGCTGTCACGCTCGATGACCTCAAGGGGCTGACCAGTATGCTTCGCCATGATGCCAAGCAAAAGGCTCTTCAATCGCAGGATCTGTTTTGCCTGGATCTCGATGTCGGTCGCCTGTCCCTGCGCACCGCCCAGCGGCTGGTGCATGTGGATGGTCGCATTCGGGAGAGCGTAGCGGCGGCCCTTCGTACCGGCAGTCAGCAGCACGGTCCCGAAGGAGGCGGTGACGCCCACAGCCACAGTGCTGATCGGGTTCGAGATCATCTGCATCGTGTCATAGATCGCCAGACCGGCATAGATCACACCGCCGGGCGAGTTGATGTACATCTGAATTTCCCGTTCGGGATCTTCATGATTCAAAAATAGAAGCTGCGCAACGATCAGGTTAGCAACCTGGTCGTCGATCGGTGTGCCGAGGAAAATAATGCGTTCTTTGAGTAGCAGCGAGTAAATATCATAGGCACGCTCGCCGCGGCCGGAAGACTCAATTACCATTGGGATGACACTTTTGAAATCAGGGACCATCTTATCTCCTTTGTTTAGAGGACTGCTTCGCTTATATTCCGTCAATCATACCTTTTCAACGTTGGAATTTCGTTAAAACTTTGTCAGGAATTGCTATTCGGATTTTGGTTCCGGTTCATCCTCAGCCGTGGCCGATTCAGCTTCAGCAGGCATTTCCTCACCTTCAGCGGGCTCGACCGGTCCTCCCTCTGAGATCATGTCCGATTTTGCCTGTTCCATTCTGTACTCGCCCGTCGCAATGGACTTCAGGACGTCCAGGGCGCGGCGAGTCAGGACGCGGTTTGCCGATTCCATGGCAACCGCCTGGGCGACGCGCTGCTGTCCCTGGCGGCCACCGCGGATCTTACCCAGGTCGACGCCCTGCATGGTCAGTGCAGATAAGGTCTGGTTGAACTCAGCATCCAGGGATTCGTTATCCACTTCTATCTTCTCGGAGCGGACAACTTCATCCAGGATGAGCGAGCGCTCAAATCGTTTCTTAGCCACTGGCATGGCT
Source organism: Anaerolineales bacterium (assembly GCA_035250835.1). Taxonomy (GTDB): domain Bacteria; phylum Chloroflexota; class Anaerolineae; order Anaerolineales; family Villigracilaceae; genus Defluviilinea. The sequence continues at coordinate 1,147 of DATFET010000529.1, read as the reverse complement.
TCTTCTTCGAGGAACTTCTCACGCGTAGTATTGCGCAGCTTGAAGTAGGTTTCCAGGTCCATATTTTGCTGGGACAGCCGTTGACTCAAATCCTCGAGCACGTGTTCAGCTTCGTGCTCAAGAGCATGCTGGTGATATTTGAGGGTCGCGCCTTCCTTGATCTTCTCGATCAGGTCGATGAAATACTGATCGTCATAGTCAGCCTTTGAACGCGCCTCGACATCCTTTTTTACAGCATCACGCAATTCGTCGAGCGTTTCACCCGCGCCGACCGTCTTCGCAAAATCATCATCGAGTTCGGGCATGGACACAGAGCGAACGGTCTTGACCGTGACTTCCATCTCGGGATCCTTCTCACGCAGTTCCTCCACCTCCCAATCTGCGGGGAAAGTATGATTGATAATCTTCGTGTTACCAGGCTTCAGGCCGATCAGTTCCCTGGCAAACCCATTGTAGGGCCATTCGGTGTCGCGTTCCTCTTTACGGATGAATGCCGCGAAGCCAGTGCGGTTCAACTCGGTTGTGTCCGATTTGACATCTACGAGGATGTAATCGTTTTCCTGAGCTTCGCGCTCGACATTCTCGGTCGTCGCGTACATCTGACGGAGATCCTCGATCGCCTTGTCCACTTCACTTTCACCGGGAGCAGTCCACTCGTATGGCATGCGCAGCGAATGGAAGTCTCCGAGGTCCACTTCTGGGGAAAGGGGAACGCGGAAGGTGAAGCGCGGCGGCTCGAGCGAGTCGATCGATTCGAGTGATCCTGCCGCGCCGGGGGTGACGTCTGCCTCTTTGAGGATATTCGAGTATTCAGTGTCGATCAGGTAATCGACCGCCTGCTCGATAATCGCCTGCTCGCCGTAATTGCGGACGACCATATCATAGGGCGCTTTGCCCGGGCGAAACCCTGCGATCTTGCCGCGCTCGGAGATCTTACGAGCAGCACGGCGCTTATAGTTGTCCATCATTTGCGGATCTATTTCAACCACCAGTTTGGCTTCGTGATTTTCTTCAATGGTTTTTTCGATTTTCAAGTTCGTAGTTCCCTTCATGTCGTTTTATTGTCATTGCGAGGAGACCGGAGGGCGACGTGGCAATCTCACAATTGGATGTGCGCGGAGATTGCTTCGCCTGCGGCTCGCAATGA
>DATFET010000517.1:0-3006 GCA_035250835.1 Anaerolineales bacterium | reverse complement strand
AGCAGAATCGAGAATTCTCCCTGCCTTGCCTTTGCGATAGTCTCCGAATCAACAGGTTGTGTCCAGCGGTTCTCACCCCCTTCCACTTCCCGGTTCCAGGCGTCTCTGTTGTAGGAACGAATATCCATGATCTCTCCGTATGTTCTATATGCTCGAGCCGCCGTCCGACGGCGAGGCTGCTGAAAGTAAGTTGGTCTGATGATTCTAAAAGGAGATACAAGGCCTGTCGAGGCGGGAACAAGTGTCGGCTGGGCATGAAGCGAGTCCATTAAAAAGTTTGGGACAGGCCTGCGTTGGACCTGTCCCAGAAGTGAGGAGAAGCTTAAATCTCGCGGAGGCTGCAGCCAGGCGATCAATGCCTTTCGACCGACCTTCGCAAAACTTTTATACCTAAGCAGCCGCGGCTGGCTCAACGGCCGGAGCTGTGGACGGATGTACCCGATTGAGGACGGCGAACCCAATAGCTGCCAGCATCCCGATGAGGCCGCAGAATGCCCACAGCAGGTCCGGGTTGGCACTGTCGAGCAGCAGCCCGGCGAAGTATGGACCGACGGTGAAGGAAATGCTCCATGAAAGACCGGAGACTGCCATGTAGCGGCCGCGCATATGCTCGGGTGCGAAACTCGCCACGAGGGATTGCTGGAACGGTGAGACAACCATTTCACCGATGGTAATGATGATCATGGCCACGATAAAAAGAGCGAAGGTGGGTACGAAACCATACATGGCAAACCCAACCGCGTAGAGCACGGAACCGGCTGCCATCATCAACATTGGCTTGTATTTTTCGAGTCGCCGCGTCACCCAGAATTGGAAGAAGACAACCAGGAGGGCGTTGAGGCTGAGCAGCCAGGCATAGCTGACTGCGGGCAGACCATGCTCGTCGCGCAGGTACACACCGAGGCTGGAATTCATGTTCAGGTAGACGAGAGTCATCATCACGGTTACACCGATGAATGCCAGGAAGGAAGTGTCCTTGAAGACCCGACCATAACCCGCGAAGGTCTGCTTCATGGTTTCGGGCTGGGAATGTTCCCTGGGCTGCGGCTTTGTCTCCGGCAGCGCGAAGAAGACGATCGCTGCACAGATCAGGCTGATAACCGCGTCCACGATAAACAGGGTCAGGTAGGAGTGGGCAATGAGCAAACCTGCGATCGGAGGTGCGATGATCACTGCTACGTTGAAGACCACGCGGATAATGCCATAACCCTCAGCGCGTTTTTCCTGCGGCAGCAGGTCTGCGACGACAGCCTCATGAGCTGGACCGCCGATATGGGCAAGGGTACCGACCAGGATGGATATGGCAGCGAACACACCCAGGGTGGGAGCCAGCCCCATTCCCAGCGCGCTGAGCGAGGAGAGAATGAGACTGAAAATGATCACAGTTTTGCGTCCCATTCGATCGGCAATGGCTCCGCCCAGAGTGCTGCCCACCATCCCCGAGATGGAGAATATGCCGAAGAGAAGTCCCACAGTGGACATGCCAATGTCATATCTTTGTGTGAGGTATAACGCAAAGAATGGGTAGAGCATGAAACCGCCCAGCCGGTCGATAAAGACAACAAGGTTATAGGTCCAGAATGCGGGCGGATACTCGTTATAAATTTTTCTTGTTCTCACCAGAAAAGTATTCATTCTTCTCCATACCCGTTAGCGCGCGACGCTGCCCTTGGGAGATCCACTGCAATTGACGGCGGGTACTTCGTAACGTGTGCGCAGCTGCCTGCCTGTGTAAATCATCCAGTTTGCGAAGTTATACATGGTTCGCTCGAATAGACCAGGGTGATACACCCGTGAATTGACTGTAAGCTTTTCCAAACGGATTTGTTCCACATCATCCAAAATTTCCTGACGGTGATATTCCGCCATATACTCATTTGTCCAGTTATTCATCGTGACTCCTTTGGCGAAACCGATTAAGAACGATCCAATAAAAAGGCACTGACTGCCTTGAGCGTTTTTTCGATTCGGTCCCTGTTGAGAATGTAGACTTTCGCTCCGTTTTCTCTCCTTTCCTGTAGATAGCCAGTTGCAGTCAGCTGGCTGAGATATCTCGACACGCTGGGCTGGCTCAGGTTGACGGCTTCCATGATCTCCTGTGAGCGCATCTCACCCTTCTCTGTGATCATTTGAAGGATGTGCAGCCGCGTGTCATCGGCGAGGGCCGAGAGCCGCGCGACGATCTCGGCTCGATCCAGCTCAGGGACGCGTACTTCTGATCCTTCGGGGATGTGCGCGCCGAAGTAGATATAGAAGTTGTCACCTATTTTTGTTGCCCGCATATAAGGGCCAAAATGTGCATTCGGAATAAAGATCAGCTCGCTTGCTTCTTCAAGTTCGCGGCCCCATTTTTCAGCGGTGATCTCCTTGCCCGTTACGAAGTGGACAAGCTCCAGACGCGACATACTCTCTAAATCCATTTGGTTGAACGCTTTTGCAGATTCCTCGAGCATGGGGCGGACGCGCCCCCACTCCGCTTCCAGGTGGTTTTTCCAGAACCAGCGCATGTGCCCGGTGATCAGTTGTTTCATCGCGGCCGGATCGATCACATATTGATAGGCCTGCGATTCCATTTCCTGGTCAGTGAGTTCATCCCCGAAACGGGACCGCAGAAATTCTACGTAACTGCCAGCAGATGTAAGAACCTCATCCCAATCGACGGACATGCTTATATCGATTTGAGGATCGCCTGTCATACAAATGCCGGCGTAGGCATTGAGCAACCGTTCCCGAAACCTGGATGGGGGAGTGGAGTCAAGATCCTCCAGATAGGTCTCAAAAGAGATACCTGCCCTTTGAGGCAGGATGGCATAATGCAAACCGATCATCACCAGGAAGTGACGCGCCCGCTCTTCGGAGGTCATTTTGGCGCGAGTTTCAGCGACCCATTGATGAATACCAGGTTCATCTTCCTTATGGGATACTAGCAGCATGCTTCCAAAAGCATTGAGGGCAGGTTCGAGGGTTACCAGCGAATCTTCGGTTCGGGTCTTTTCAAGGTTGATT
>DATFET010000515.1:0-5541 GCA_035250835.1 Anaerolineales bacterium | reverse complement strand
ATTGAAGATCAGCCCGCTGATTACGACCTGGCGAAGCGGGAAATACGCAGGATAATAAAAAAATGCAGGTTTAAAAGGGTGGAAAAACAAAAAAACTTTTTAAAAGCCCTGCAGGATTTTCAGGCTGACCTGATTGTCTCGGAATATCAACTGCCCGATTTTGGCGGAATGGAAGTTTTAGAGCTGACGCAAAACTACTCTTCTTCCATCCCGGTCATCATCTGGACAAGGACACCTGATGAAGATGCTGTTGTGAACAGCATAAAACAGGGCGCGTCAAACTTTGTGCTCAAGGAGAACTCGCAGCGGCTTGGGACTGCAGTTCTCCATGCCCTGGAGGAGAGACAGGCGGTTACTGAACGACGCACGCCTGAACAGGAATTCCGTACGATTACCGAGGATATGACCGAATTGATCTGCCGCTTCAAACCTGATGGCGTCCTGACCTATGTCAATCAGGTCTATTGTGACTACTATGGAAAGACCAGCGAGGAGCTGCTCGGCACGAGTTTTATCCCAATTGCAGAGGCGGATTATCCACAGAAACTGACTGAACATTTCAAGTCCCTGACACCCGAGGACCCCGTAAAAAGGTTCGAGCAATATGACCTGCGTCCGAATGGCGAGAAGCGCAGGCGTGAATGGGTGGATCGCGGCATCTTCGCTAAAAATGGCAACATCATCGAGATTCAATCCACCGGACGAGACATTACTGAACGCAAGGCGACTGAGGAAAAACTGCGTGGAAGCGAAGAAAAATACAGGCTTCTATTCCAGAGTAACCCTCTGCCGATGTGGATCTATGATCTTGAATCTCTGGGCTTTCTTAAAGTAAATGATGCGGCTGTGCGACATTACGGCTATTCGGTGGAAGAATTCATGTCCATGACCATCGAGGATATCCGCCCTAAAGAGGATGCTTCCAAACTTCGTGAAAAAGTAGCGAATTTCACAGAGGGGATCGTTGAAGCAGGTGTCTGGCGTCATCTTAAAAAAGATGGCACGGTTATACAAGTGGAAATCATCTCCCATCAGGTCGAATTTGCCGGCAGGAAATCCAAACTGGTGCTTGCCATAGATGTCACAGAACGGATGCTGACGGAGAAAAAACTACGTGAGAGTGAAAACAGCTTAATCCTGGCATTATCGGGAGCACAGATCAGTGTATGGGAGTGGAATTTACGGACCAATGATATTCTCTGGTCGCCGGAATTTTATTCGATTACCGACATAACAGACTCCGGTTTCGATGGAGCGATTGAGGGGTACGCGGAGCTCATCCACCCACAGGATGCCGCCCGGATTCGAGAGTCTGTTGAAATGGCTGTCGCCACGAATACGATGTTCACGGACGAATTCCGTATCATCCGGCCGGATGGTGACGTCCGTTGGTTGTCAAATGTGGGTCACGCGGAATATGGACAGTCCGGTAATTCCCTGCGCATGATCGGTACAGTGCAGGATATCACCCTGCGAAAACAGGTCGAGATCGAGAGACAGGCTCTCCTGGAGATCATGCAGGCGCTCGCCAGGACGGAGGACTTGCAGGAAGTCCTCAGACTTATCCATCACTCGATAGGCAATGTGATCTATGCAAGGAACTTCTTCGTTGTTTTTTACAACCAGGATACAGGATTGTTCGAAGAGATCTATTCCGTGGATCAATATGATCCTCCTGCGCCTCCATCCAGGCTTGAAAAAAGCGTTACCTCCTATGTTTTCCATAAGGGCGAACCACTCCTCCTGAATCAGGCCCGCTTCGACGAGCTCGTCGAGCAGGGTGAGGTCGAATTGATCGGTACCCATTCAGCCTCCTGGTTGGGCGCGCCCATCAAAACACCAAACGAGACGATCGGTGTGATTGTCGTTCAGGATTATGAAAATCCAAACTGTTATTCAGAACGGGACAAGAACTTCCTGGCGTCCATCGCTACACAGGTTGCAATTGCCCTTGAGCGCAAGGAAGCGGAGGAGAAATTGCGCAAGGGTGAGGAAAGATATCGTGCTTTGTTCGAAAACTCGCCTGTTTCGATCTGGGAGGAGGATTTTTCACTTGTTAAACGGTACCTCGATTCATTAAAGCAGCAGGGCATTTCTGATTTTCGTACTTATTTTGCCTCCCATCCTGAGGATGTGACTGAATGTACTGGAATGATCAGGGTGTTGGATGTAAATAATGCAGGGTTGCAAATGTATCGAGCGAAGAGTAAGAAAGAGCTGATCGAGAGCACACTCCAGTCTCTCTGTATCGGCGAGCGGGAACATAATCATGAGGACTTTATTGCCGTTGCAGAGGGAAAAACCAGTAATGGCTGGGAAGGTGCCGACGAAACAATAACGGGTGAACCGCTTGAAATCAACCTCAGGTGGTCGGTTGCACCGGGACATGAAAAAGATTACTCAAAAGTCATCGTCACAGTCATTGACATTACCGAACGCAAGCGCGCTGAAATGGAAATCAGCCGTCGTGCTGAAGAGACAGCAGCACTGTTGGCGACCTCGCTTGCACTCACCAATCTCGACTTGAAAGAAATCCTGCAAAGCATCGGTACCTCTGCGAAAACCCTCTTTGCTGCCGATGGCTGCCGTATCTTTCACATGCAACCCGATGGAGAGTCCCTGCGTTGTGTGCTGGCGCTACAGGAAAACTTCAGCGCTTTCTCAGACTTGAGAATCAAGCTCGGAGATGGTGTCACCGGGGCAGTGGCTGCCAGTGGGCAGGCGGAAATTGTCAATGAGATGCAAAAAGACCTGCGGGCAATGCAGGTACCTGGCACGATCGAGGAGGAGGAAGCCATTATGTTCGCTCCGCTCAAAGAGCGGGATCGCACCATTGGCGTCCTCAGCGTCCGACGGGCCGGCAAGGATCGACCTTTTCACGGTGATGACCTGGAATTTCTCGAAGCCTTTGCCTCCATGGCGGCTTCGGCTGTCTCCAATGCACGCCTGTTCGAAGAAACACAGCGTCGGCTGGCAGAACTGGAAGCGCTATACGAAAATGGGCTCGCTGTGGGACAATTGTTGGAGCCTCGCCAGATCGGTGAGCGCATCATCGAAACATTCGCCCGCCACCTGTCCTGGCAGCATGTATCCATCCGCCTGGTGCGTCCCGGAACAGATGAACTACAATTGATCGCCTTTAACCAACCGGGCTTGAGCGGCGAAAACAGAGCGGACATTGAGAAGCATTTCAATGCATTGGTCCATAAGGTGGGACAAGGCCTGAGTGGATGGGCCATCCATACAGGCAAACCGATTCGCGCAAGCAACGTGCATGAATATCCTGAGTATGCAAATACCTACGAAGGGATTCGGTCAGGGCTGTACATGCCTCTCTGCGTGGGTGAGCGTGTGATCGGCGTGATCAGCGTGGAGAGTGAGGACTCCGATGCGTTGACAGCGCAGGATGAAAAATTGCTGGCGACTCTCGCGAATCAAGCGGCAGTCGCCTTCGAAAATGCACGCCTTTATCAGTCTGCCCAGGAGGAAATAGCCGAGCGAAAACGGGTGGAAAGGGAGCTGCGCGAAAGCCAGGAACGATATCAGTTGCTGGTTGAAACTTCACCGGATGGCGTCATCATGATGAACATGGATGGGGTTATCCGGTTCAGCAACATGCAGATGGCAGACCTGTTCAATATCGATAATCCCGCGGATTTGATCGGTGCCAACATCGTATCGCTATTCGCACCTGAGGAACGCGGGCACATCCGACAGCTAATAGGTACTCTTACGTTTAGCGATGCCCCGCAAGAGGGACATTGGCTTATGAGGAAGGACCGTTCTCGCTTCTTCGGTGAACTTCGTTCCTCAGCATTACGAAATGAAAAAGGCGATCAATATGCCATGATTGCCCAATTGCGGGATGTGACTGAGAGAAGGTTATCCCAGGAGACGATTCGAGAAGAGCGACAGAAATTCCTTGATCTGTTCGAAAACTCCCCTAACCCCATCTGGTTGGAAGATTTCACCGCAGTGATCGCCTGGATGGATGAATTGAGAACGCTGGGTGTAACAAACCTGAGAAAATATTTTGAAGACAATCCTGAGGAATATAAGGTCGGGTTGAGCCTGATACGCATTTTGAATGTGAACAATGCCGCAGTGATCATGAACGGAGCGCGGAATAAGCAGGAGGTTTTAGGCAGAGTTCATGAGCTTTTGCTCAATGAATTACCCTCCCATGTCATGATCCATGAAATGGATATGATCTGGCAGGGAAATACGTCCTTCGGTTTCGAAATGTCCAGATCCAGGATGGACGGATCCTTCGTCACAGGCATTCTTCGCATACATATTCCCATTAATAATGACAGGCCAGATTATGCGCGTGTCATGGTTACCAGCACAGATATCACCGAGCGCAAGCTCTCAGAGACCCTGCTGCAAAAGCGTTTCGAACTGGTGGAATACTCAGCACGTCACGCCTTCGAGGAAGTGCTGCAAAAAACCATCGATGTGGTGAGCGAACTGACCGGTAGTCACATCGGGTTCATGCATTTTATAGGAGACGATCAGACAACCATCCACCTGCAGGCTTGGTCCACTGAGACACTCCGTCATTTCAGCAACCCTGAAGAAGGCAGGATGCATTATCCCGTGGAACAGGCCGGGGTGTGGGCCGATGCAGTCCGTCAGAGACGGTCGCTGATCCATAATGATTACGCATCCCTGCCGGATAAAAAGGGGATGCCGCCTGGACACGCGAAACTTGTCCGACAGATGGTGATCCCGGTCATCCGCAATGAAAGGATCGTGGCCGTAGTAGGAGTGGGCAATAAATTGCAGGAATACATTCGCCAGGACATCGAAACCGCTGAAAGATTCGTGGATTATGCCTGGGATATTACCGAGCGCAAACAAATGGAGAGCGTACTTGCCGAGGAACGGAACCAGCTTGCAAAACGCGTGGAGGAGCGCACGGCAGATCTGAGCCGGGCAAATTCGAATCTGGCGCGCGCCCTGCGCGTCAAGGATGAATTCCTTGCCAATATGAGTCATGAGCTGCGCACGCCGCTCAATGCAATCCTGGGGCTGTCCGAGAGTCTCGGCGAGCAGGTTGCAGGTCCGCTCAACGAAAAACAACAGAAATATCTTGCCACCATTAATGAGAGCGGTCATCACCTCCTGTCTCTAATCAATGACATTCTCGACCTGGCAAAGATCGAAGCCGGGCAGATCACCCTCGATATTAACATGGTGGATGTCAACTCTGTCTGCCAGGCAAGCCTGAGAATGATCAAACAGCTCGCCCATAAAAAGAACCAGGAAGTCTCTTTTGAGATGGATGATGACCTTGGCTTGATGTGGGCTGATGAGCGACGTCTCAAGCAAATGATCGTGAACCTGTTAAGCAATGCAGTCAAATTTACACCTGAATCAGGCAGGATCGGGCTGGAGGTCCGCGGCGACCGGGCTGCCAACAAGGTGATCATTACTGTATGGGATACCGGCATTGGCATCCAGGAACAGGATCTGGATCGGTTATTCAAACCATTCATTCAACTCGATTCAGGGCTGGCGCGCGAAGCTACAGGGACG
>DATFET010000514.1:0-3091 GCA_035250835.1 Anaerolineales bacterium | reverse complement strand
GGGAGAGCGTTGACAATCTGATGAACCGCCCGTTCCAGGCATTATCTGATTCAGACAAGAAGATCCTCCAGCGCGAGGTCAAGCGCCTGGCGGCCGCGCTGAAAACACGCATCGCGCTACGCCAGAAGCGCGCCAAAAGCGGCCAACTCGACCCCAAGGCAACCATTCGCGCCAACCTCAAACACCACGGCGTGCCGATGCAGATCCACTACCGCGACAAGACCCGCAAGCCGAGGATCGTTGTCATCTGCGATGTCAGCACATCCATGCGGTTTTGTTCGGAACTGATGCTGAGTTTTCTATTTGCCCTGCAGGGACAGGTGAGCAAGACCCACGCCTTTGCATTCATCGACCATCTCGAATATATCTCGGAGGAATTCAACGGCTCGAACGCGGACGAAGCAATTGGCTCCGTCCTCTGGCGTATGCCCAGCGGACACTACAACACTGATCTCGGCTGGTCCCTGAATAACTTCAATGAAGAATTTATGAGCACGCTCAGCGGCCAGACCACTCTGATCGTGGTCGGCGATGGACGTAACAATTACAACGATCCGCGAACAGATCTCTTCTCACTGATGAGCCGCCGCGCCGGACGTACGATCTGGCTCAACCCGGAACCGCCCTACCTGTGGCAGGGCGACAGCGATATGCCCAAATATGCCCTGCTGTGCAGCAACGTACTAAAAGTCAGCAATTTGAGGGAGCTCACGGACGCGGTGGATTCCCTGCTTTCCACATAACTATTAAGTCTCAATAATCCTGTAACCAAAATGGAAACGACCCGTCTATCTTACGCCAGTCGGGTCATTTTCAGTATGGCTGATTCCAGGCCATGGACAGGAATACAAGTTTATAATGATAGGAGTTCTCCGTCCTGACCCAACCAGGAGAGGAATAGATCGAACAGCAGGAATTATGGCAAAGATCATGGTCGTGGAAGACGATTTAATGGCTTCAACTTTTTTAGCTGATGTCCTGACCGGAGAGGGTCATGTGCCCATCGTTGTGAACGAAAGCTCAAGGGCATTAGCGATGGCGAACGCTACGCTTCCCGATGCATTTCTCCTGGACTTGATGATGCCAGAACCGGACGGATTTAGACTATGCCGGATGCTGAGAGCCAACCCTAATTTCGTTTCCACACCCATCATCATCGTAACTGCCCTGGACGACACCGACAGCCGAATTGTTGCCTTCGGTGCGGGGGCAAACGACTATATTGCAAAACCTTTCTATATCCAGGACCTTACATCAAAAATAAAGGTTTTATTGGAGAAATGACAAATTCGAATGTGTACTATCCTGAAAGAGACCCGGAAAGGGATGCCTCAATAAAACTCCCAGGAAAATCCATCGTATAATTCCGCTGCCTGATAAGGCACAGCGCAACCAGATCCCACCACAAATTGAAGTCAGGTCATGCCAAAAATCATCGTAGTCGACGACGACAAAACTGCCACATCCCTGTTCGAACAGGTTCTTTTAATGTACCGTTATGAAGTGGTCATCATCAACGAGAGTTCCAGGGCGATTGAGATCGCAAGCAGCGAACACCCAGACCTGATCATTCTCGATCTGATGATGCCAGATCCGGATGGATTCAAGCTGTGCAGAATGCTGCGCGCCCATCCGAATTTCAAACGTACTCCGATCATTATTATCACTGCCCTGAATGATCTGGATAGCAAGCTGGTCGCCATGGGGGCGGGAGCAAGTGATTACCTTGTCAAGCCGTTCCACATCGACCAGCTCTTCACAATGATTCAGAAACAGCTCAATCAATAGAAACTGATCAAGCTGTTTCGTGGCGTGTCTACTAAATATCCTTATTGAATCAGGCAGGCCAATGGCAAATTACGCAATCGAAACGAACCGGCTAACCAAACGCTATGCCAACGTCGTTGCTGTAGAGTCGGTCAGTTTGCGAGTACAACAGGGAGAAATTTACGGCTTTTTGGGTTTGAATGGGGCGGGGAAAACGACCACGATCCGCGCGCTGTTGGGCATGATCCGCCCAGGCGGGGGAAATGTCAAAGTGCTGGACCAGGCTGTCGGTCCGCACGGACGCGGGCCCTGGGCAAGGGTGGGACATCTTGTTGAGAGCCCATCCGCTTATCCAGAATTGACCGTGCGTGAAAACCTGGAAGCCGCAAGGCGCCTGCAGAAATTTTCAGATCCAGAAGCAGTCTCGCGGGTCATCGAACAACTTGGTCTCGCTTCCTATGCAGACCGAAGAGCTGGCACCCTTTCTACAGGCAACCTACAGCGTCTTGGACTGGCGCGGACACTGCTGCATGAACCTGAGCTTTTGATTCTCGATGAGCCTGCCAACGGTCTCGACCCTGCCGGCGTGGTGGAGGTTCGGGAGTTGTTGCAATCACTCGCGCGAGAAAAGGGCGTGACCGTATTCATGTCCAGTCACATTCTCACAGAAGTGGATAAACTCGCCACGCGGATTGGAATTATCCACAAAGGACGACTCATAGAGGAGCTGGATACACGGAAATTGGAAGAGCTGCGCGCTAAACAGCTCGAAGTTCAGACACGTAACCTCGAAGCTGCCCAGAGCAGCCTTAAGAGCGCAGGTTTCAATTACCACCTGGAGGATGGCACCCTGCTGTTAACCGATGCTTATGCCATCGATCATCCTGATGAGATTGCCCGCATCCTGGTGAATGCTGGCAGCCCGCCCACGCGGCTTGCCGTTGAACAGCAGGACCTTGAGGAGCATTTCCTGCAGTTGACAAATGAATTTTCCTTTTCATCAGGTAATGTTGAGATGATCGATCCAGCCGAAGAAGAAAGGCCCGGGTCGTGACTTCATTCTCTGCTGCACTTTGGTCGGAGACGTTAAAAGCGCGCCGTTCAAGAGTACCGCTCTATACAGCGATCGGGTTTTCCATGGCGCCACTGATCGATGGCTTGTTTATGATCATCCTGAAAGACCCTGAAGCCGCCCGCGCGATGGGTCTGATCAGCGCCAAGGCTCAACTGGTCGGCGGCGTGGCAGACTGGGCAACCTTCTTCAGTGTACTTGCACAGATTGTTGCTGTCGGTGGAGCGATCGTGTTTTCCATCGTCACGGCCT
>DATFET010000513.1:0-3576 GCA_035250835.1 Anaerolineales bacterium | reverse complement strand
ACATTGTTTTCTCTTTCCATTGGGCTGATGGCAGTGCCGCTCGTGCAGTCGATTACTGACTTCCCCATCCTCATCATAGGTACGACAAGTTATGATGTGCCTCTTTGGATGGCGCCGTTCTTCCTGCTGGCTGGCTTTCTGATCTGGACAGTCACCATGCATCTGGGAAAACTGGTCGGCCAATTGCATGGCAAATATGCCAAGACTTTTTTAGTGACCGAGTAATGCGGAAGACAAGATGCAAAAGCGGAAGGCAAGCTGAACTGCCTTCCGCTTTTGCATCATTCATAGCGGAATCGCAGCACACCTATCGTAAAGAAGATCGCCGCGAAAAGAAGCAGAACGCCCGCTTCGAGCAGGATGTCTTCCAGGCCTCCGCCGCGCAGGACGAGATCGAGCATGCCTTGCATAGCCCAGGTGGTGGGCAGGATCTTCACCGCGTTCTGGATCGCAGGCGGAAACAACTCCAGCGGATACCAGCAGCCGCCCATCAGAGCGAACACCATCCCGAACATCACACTCAATCCACTCGCCTGGCCTTCTGATTTAATGAATGTGCCTAAGGTGGTGCCAAATGCCGCGGCTGCCAGCGCCGATGTGAGCAGGATAAGCAACAGCGCCAGCGGATCGTTTCCCCAACTGAGTTTCATGACAAGGATTCCAAAACCCACAAGCAATAACATCTGCACCAGCGCCATTGCAACCTGCCCGGAGATCGTTCCCAGCAGGAAAGTTGATTTGTTTGCCGGGGTGGTGAATAGGCGGCGCAATGTACCCTGCTGGCGTTCATAGGCGAACAAAGCGGAGATCCCGAACAGCGGGATGAAGACCCACGTGATCAGCTGACCCGCCGAGGTGTTTGCGCGCGGGTCATACTCCACTTCATCTTCTGTCCCCCCTTCGATCACCGTGACTCGTTCAGGCGCGTTTTGTTGAATGGACTGTGCGGTTTCAAGTGATGATTCGAAATACGCCTGTCTCTCTGCATCCGAAGCGAAGGGGTGAATCGCTTCATGCTGTTCGACGGCGTTCTGCGCGGCGGAGATCGAGGTGCTTACCCGGCGGATGGCAGTCAATACCGCGCGCTGGGCAACGATCGCGTTCATGTTGTTGGGCTGCTGGAGCATCTCCATTTCTGCGGGAGCATCCTGCAGCGATTCGATGTCCATGCCTGCGGGAATAATCAACACAACATCCCCCTGCTGCTCATCGAATAGATTTTGAGCCTCTTGACGGGTAAGCGTCTCAGGGAGGACGGCTGTGGATCTTTCCAGTTCATCAACGATTTGTCGAGAGAGGGCTGTCCCGGCCTCGTCCACCACCAGCAAGTCAATGCGCGGATCTTCGTCCCCAGATGGAGTTCCGCCAGCAAGCAGGAATGTGAAGACCAGCGGCAGCACGATAAAGAACAGCCATTCCGATGGGCCTGCAAACCGGATGATGGCGTCTTTTCGAAAGATGGCAAGGATTTTTTTCATAATCGATTATCTGTAGGGAAGGGAAGTAGGGATAAGCAGCTGCTTATCCCTACTTCTGCATAATCCCTTTTCGATTGAAAAGCATCACTGAAATGCTGAACAACATGGCGCCCATGATGAGTAATGCAATGATTGGCTCCGCCAGGTCAGCCAACGTACCCCCCAGGGCAAGCGTTGTAAAACCTTCCATGCCCCAGGCATTCGGCGTGATCTTGCTCAGGGTCTGGACCAGAGGCGGCATTTGCTCAAGGTTTATAAAACTTCCGCCGAGGATGCCGAAGATGAGCATGATCGCCGTGCCGACGCTTCCCACCTGGGCAGGCGAGCTCGCCAGGGCGGTGATCAGCAAGCCCCAGCCGGTCGCGCCGAACACCGTTGCCAGGATCAGCACTGTGACCCCGGCTGGATCCCCCCACCTCACACCAAAGAAAATCGCACTCGCCAGGATCAGGATTCCCACCTGGGCTACACCGGTGAAAAAGATGCCCACAACCTTGCCGCCCAGCACCTGGGAAGAGGAGGTTGGCGACACCAGTAAGCGCGGCAGGGTTCCCTGGGAACGTTCAGCCAGAATAGAGCGCCCTCCATACGAGACGGTGTACATCAAAAAGAGCAGCGCCATGCCCGGTGCCATAAAGGCAAGGATGTCGAAATCGACTGCCTGCTCGCCTTCCTCATTGGTCTTGAGCACAATGACAGTGGTTTCTGCCTGATCTAGATTCTGGAATAAGGCGCGCGCTTCACTCTCAGCATTTTGCGGGTTCAAAAGACCAGCCTGTATCAATTGCAGGATCGAAGTCATGCCGCGGGTACGTCCCTCTTCAATGCGCGAAACGAACTCATCCACAATAGCTTTGACGACTCCCGCGCTCGTTGGGCGGGCAGGGTTCGTGTACACTTCGATTCTTACAGGCTCCATCTGAACAGGATTGGCGTCGAACATTGTGCCTTCGGCGGGGATGATCGAACGCGTGAAGCCCGCGGGGATGATGATCACGGCCGCAGCTTCGTCATCGTCAATTAAACGGCGGGCCGCTTCGGAGTCGGATGAGGCGCTGGGCTCCATTAAATCGGCCAGCTCCTCCGAGGAGAAGACGTCTGTCAGCGCATTCCCCAGCTCTTCCTCATCCAGGTTTACGATAACCACAGGGATGTCCGAAAGCCCGCTGGAACTTCCGCTAAAGCGGCCGGTCACAAATCCCATGCCGATCGTCAGGAGGAAGGGCGCCAGCAGCATGAAGATCAGCGCAGCGCGGTCACGGAAGATGAGTCTGAGATCTTTACGTCCGATGAGTAAAAGTTTTTTCATAGCGATACTCGTTCATCGATGATTCGATATCCGATTGTTGCCAAATATCGGATATTAGGTGACAGTCACTTTTATCAGTGATTTTCCTGTGAAAACGTCATCTGAAGTGACTGTCACCTCTTGTTACCAATCATGTTTAATCTCTCAATGCTCTGCCTGTAAGATGGAGGAACACTGCTTCGAGATTTGGCTCGCGGATATCGATCGAGCGGATGCGAATGCCTCTCTCATTTGCTTTGGTTACGACAGCGGCAAGGACAGCCTCTGCTTCATGCGTAATCACAGATACCGCATGGTCGCTCGCGCTGGCTTCCAGCACATCCTTTACACCCTCCAGTGATTTGGAGAGTGCTTCGGGATCGTCATTTTCACCGATATGCAGAATCAGGGTCTTGGTCTGTCCAACCTGCTGGGTGAGCTCCTTTTGTGTACCGAGCGCGATCAGCTCCCCGTGATCGATGATGCCGACCCGGTCGGACAACTCCTGTGCTTCCTCCATATAGTGGGTCGTGTACAGGACGGTCATCCCCTGCCGGTTAAGGTCCTTGACCGTGTCGAGGATGGCGCGACGCGACTGTGGATCGATGCCGACAGTCGGCTCGTCCATAAAGAGCAGGCGCGGCTTGTGGAGCAGCCCCACCCCGATGTTGACGCGGCGCTTCATCCCGCCTGAATAGGTCTTGACCCGGTTTTTAGCTTTATCCGTTAGACCGATCTGTTCCAGCACCTCGTCGACGCAGCTGTCGAGGGATTTGCCGCTCAGTCCATACATCTGGCCCCAGAAGATCA
>DATFET010000511.1:0-6876 GCA_035250835.1 Anaerolineales bacterium | reverse complement strand
CGCGCGGGTCGAGTTCCACATTGTCCACCACTTCGGCAATGCCTGACTGGGCAATACTGCCGGTGATGCCCTCGCCGAGAGTTAGTACATCAGATGAATTCTCCTCTGCATAGAGGCCCAACGCCAGGGTAGTATGCAGGGACTGGCTCTTTGCATCCACAAGCCGCAGGATCGTATCGCGGGCGTGGAACAAGCTGTGCACGTTTTCGACGACGGTTCTGACAACGATATCCAGATTCAAAGTGGCAGAGAGCTCACGCCCGACATTGGCGATCGTTGCGATTTGATGGGCGTTGCGCTGGGTCTCGGCATGCAACTGCGCCGTATGAATGGCTGAACCCGCATTCGCTGCGATGGTCGTCAACAGACGCAGGTCATTTTGGTCGTATACGCCCTCCTTGATCACACTTTGCACGCTCAACACACCGATGGTTTCCCCGCCCGATTTGATCGGCACGCCGAGATAGGAAAGCGATTCCCTCCCCACCAGCGACGCGCCCAACTGTGCGCGGCGTTCCTGAATATCCTTATTGATGAGCAACGGCTCGCCGGATTGGATGATCTTGCTCGTCAGCCCTTCGCCTAGCATGAGCGTTGTGAAATTTTCGCCATGTTGATACGGGAAGCGAATGATATTCGTCTGCGGCTCGAGCAAGGCAACATAGGCGATATCTGCCTGGAAGATCTCCCGCATCTGACTCCCGATGAGCTGGATCATGTTATCCAGTTCTGTCTCAGCCACTAATGCTTGGGTTACTGTGCTGATGGCGCCGAGCTCCGCGGCGCGCTGTTGCTCGGCGTTGAAGAGGCGGGCATTCTCGATTGCGATCCCCATACTTCCCGCGAGGGTTTGCAGAAGGCGCACATCTGATTCTGTGAAAGCATTGTAATGTTCCATATTTTGCAGGCTAAAATAACCATTGACCTGGACCCCAGTGCCGAATGGAACGAAAATCAGCGATCTGGCAGGCTGCGTTCCTTCAATGACCTTCAAACCATATCGTGCTGACTCTTCAGCGGAGTTCTGGTTGATCACCACAGGCTGGCGGGTTTCGATCATGTGCCTGTTCAAGGGGCTCAATGGCAGCAAGTCTTCGTCGTACACACGCTGACCGTCTTCAAAACCATACTCCAGCCGCGAGACCTGTTTTTCATGGTCGAATGTACTGATGATGGTGGATTGTGCATTGAACATGTCACGGATCTTGTCGCCGACCAGGTCGAAGATGGCTTGCATATCCAGTTTGGATGCCAGGCCCTCCTGCACGCTGTTGATGATGGCCAGCTCCGCAGCCCGCTGTTCCGTCTCCTTGAGCAGCCGCTGGGTCTCGTCGAAGAGACGTGCATTCTCGAGGGCAACGCTCATGCTATTGGCAAGAGTAGTCAGCAGGCGAAGGTCGGCTTCGTCGAATGCGTTCTCCTGGTCGACGTTTTCGAGAGCGATCACTCCCATGAATTCCTTGCCTTGCAGCAATGGAACGTAAATACCGGATTGGGATAATTCCGTACCGGGGACGGTCACAGCACCGACACCTTCAAACTCGGCTTTCGTCCTGAAAATCAGGGATTCGCGCGTGTTGATAATATGACGAAATATGGGTCCGGGGGGCATGGGTGGGAAGGTAAGGCGCACGTCTCGCTCCACGGTATAGAGTGGCGAGAAAAGATCCCTGATGGAATCATAGCCGGTAATATTGATCGACTGTACATTGAAAATATCCCGTAGTTTGTCGCCAACCAGCTCGATAATGCTTTGATAGTCAAGCTTGGATGCCAACCCTTGCTGCACGCTGTTGATAATGGCCAGCTCGGCGTTACGGTCTTCCGTCTCCTTGAGCAGGCGGTTGGTCTCCTCAAAGAGTTGAGCATTCTGCAACGCAACCGCGAGACTGGATGCGATGGTCTTCAGCAAGCTTACATCGCTTTCTGAATAAGCATTCTCGCGTTCGATATTTTGCAGGGATACAACCCCAACGACTTCATCACCTGCGATCATCGGCACGCCCAGCCACGAACGCGGCCTGTCGTCGTCCGCAACATTGGTGGCGCCCAATCCCTGTGTACGCCGGTCTGCATCCTCGTTGAACCAGAGTGTCTCGCGAGTTTGAATAATATGCCCGGTTGGACCTTTGCCTGCCGGATACAACCCATCAATCACTACCCGACTGCCTTGATGCAGGTAATAAGGAACTCGGAAAGTCTCCGATACTTTATCATGCAGGGCAATATAGGTCGTTTGCGTATCGAACACATCGCGGACCTTATCGCCAACCAGGTCGATGATCGTTTGAATATCGAGTTTGGAGGCAAGACCCTGCTGAACACTGTTGATCAAGGCCAGCTCGGCAGCGCGTTGTTCCGTCTCTTTGAGCAGGCGCTGGGTCTCGTCGAAGAGGCGGGCATTTTCAAGAGCCACGCTCATCGAAGATGCCAATGTTTCCAGCAGGCGCACATCAGATTCCGGGAAGGCATTTTCATGGTCAATATTCTGCAGGGTGATAATGCCTCTCACTAATTTACCTGATTTGATCGGCATCCAGATCCCTGATTTTGGCTCTTCTCCCGCCGGTGTGATCATATTGAATTCTTTGCTGCGTTCAAGCATGTTCTCGTTTATCACCACTATTTCGCCATTCTTTGCCATGTATTCCATCATTCCACTCAAGGGAACAGGATCAGGATAAAAGCGTTCTCCCTTTTCATAGAAATAATTGAACATGCCTTCGCTTCTCTCATGATCGAGCGTGCCGATGATCACACTTTGGGCATCAAAAATTTCGCGGATTTTGTTCCCGACCGCATCGTAAATTCCCTGCAGATCCAATTGAGCGGCGAGGGCCTGCTGCACACTGTTGATCACAGCCAGTTCAGCATTGCGTTCCTCGGTCTCTTTGAGCAGGCGCTGGGTCTCGTCGAAGAGATGCGCGTTCTCGAGTGCAACGCTCATCGAGTTGGCGAGGGTTGTCAGCAGGCCCACATCGCTTTCACTGAAGGCATTCTGTTTATAAGCTTGTACACTTACGACACCTGTTACTTCATTGCCCAGCAGAATGGGAACACCCAGATAACTTTCGTTCAAATCCTGTTCACTGTCTGGCGAAGCAGCCAGGGTAACGCCCAGGTCGACCTGACCCTGCCTCGTCCCAACCAAAATCGGCTGACGTGTCTGGATCACCCGCGAATACAGTCCTTCTCCAAATGGCAATGCTGCATCTCTTACAATACGATGCCCTTTATCCACATAATATTGTGAATAAACCAGTTGCTCCGCCTTCTCATAGGTATTGATGTAAGTTGTATCTGCATTAAAAATCTCACGGATGTTTTCCCCAATCAATTCGTATATGGCTCGTATCTCCAATTTGGATGCCAGTCCCTCCTGGACACTATTAATAATGGCAAGTTCTGCGGCGCGCTGCTCGGTCTCTTTGAGCAGGCGCTGCGTCTCGGTGAAGAGACGCACATTTTCGATGGCAATCACAGCCTGATCTGCAAAAGATTTGAGCAGATCGATCTCCTTATCAGTGAACGGCTGAATTACATTCCGACGAATGGCGATACCACCGATTGGCTCGCCCTCACGCAGAAGCGGAATTGCCAGAACTGTCCGATAGCCCCACCTGCGCTGAAGCGCTACGCTGATCGGATATTCGGATTCGTCCAGTTCGACTTCGGAATCACGGATATGGATTGGTTTACGGTCCAGAATGGCGCGGCCGATCACTGAACCGCGATTAAGCGGAAGCCATTCTCCGTCTTCCAGCCCAGGGATGGGTCCGAGATGCGTCCACTCTCTGAGCGCCTCGCCGTCTATGCGGTAGATGTGGGCATCGTCCGCCCCGCACACATGCGCCGCATTCCTTGCAATCACCTCCAGAACAGGCTGGAAGTCTGTGGGCGATCCCGCCATGACCCGCAGGACTTCATTCGACGCCGATTGCTGATCGAACGCTTCAGTGATTTCAATATTCTTCTTTTGCACCTCATCGAAGAGACGTGCATTCTCGAGGGCGACGCTCATCGAGTTGGCGATCGTCTCCAGCAGGCGAACATCCAAAGCCGAAAATGCGTTTTCATGCTGCATGTCCTGCAGTACCACCAGGCCACGAACAGACTCATTTACGATCAGCGGCACCATCACGTGAGACCTGGGGGAGTCCGTGCCTTCCAGCGTATAGCTTCCCACCCTTTTCGATTCTTCATCCAGGTTTTCATTTACCAGGATTGTCCTCCGTGTACGGATCAATTCTCCTATAAAGCCTATACCTCCCACTTTGAACGGTGGAATGTCAATCCGCTTTCCGTGCTCGATCATATAGCCTGCATGGACCAAATCTGTGTTGGAATCGTAGGCTCCAACTGAAATATCAAATTGGTGAAAGACCAGATGCAATTGCTCACCAACCATTTCGTATATGGATAGCATATCCAACTTGGATGCCAGTCCCTGCTGAATGCTGTTGATAATTGCGAGCTCTGCATTACGTTGCTCAGTCTCCTTGAGCAGGCGCTGGGTCTGGTCAAAGAGCCGCGCGTTTTGAAGGGCAACGCTCATTGCCCCGGCAACAGTCTCCAGCAGGCGGACATCCGAATCGTTGAACGTTTTTATGCCATCCATATCCTGAATGGAAACGCCAACCCAGATATCCGCGTCCCTGTTCCTGTAGACGGTTGTGGACATCACGGAAAGGGGGATTTCGCCGGCCGGTATCCTGTAGTCCTTGAATTGGGATGCGTACTGTGGGAAATCGCCATTGCGCAGAAGGATCTCGTCCGAAAGGATCAGGGATTCGTGCAATGAGTTGAACGGCACTGTGATCGAATCGAATTTTCGACCCTTTTCGAAGTTGTATTCGACCGTGGTCATTCGCTTTTTGAAACTGGCGGAGTAAATGGACACGGTCTGGGCATCGAAAATCTCGCGTAATTTTTCGCCAACCGCATCGTAAATGCCGTGAATATCCAGCTCTGCGGCGAGTGCACGCTGTACTGCGTTGATAATAGCCAGCTCGGCGGCGCGGTCTTCGGTGATCTTGAGCAGGCGCTGGGTCTCATCGAAGAGACGCGCGTTTTCAAGTGCGGCTCCCAAAGATGCAGCGATGGTCGTGAGCAGGCGAAGTTCGGATTCGCCGTAAGCGTTCTCGCGCTCGTAGTTTTCGAGTTGAATAATTCCAAGCACACGGTCACTGCTAATGATAGGTAATGAAACACCAGATTTACTCGTGTCTGTTCCTGGAATTACTGGAGATATCGCGTTGCCTTCTTCTCCTGAATTCCAAATAACGGGCTGACGACTTTTTTGCATCCTTTCAAAAATGCCACCAGAGGTGGGATGTCTTGGCTCAATTTGCATCCTTTTGCCATGTTCATAAAAGTAAAGATAGTTAACGAGATTATCTTTTTCGTTATACCAACTGATGGCAAGATCAGGTGTGTTGAACACTTCACGCAACTTATCACCGACTAGATCCACAATGGCCTGGAAGTCCAACTCGGCGGCGAGTCCCTGCTGGATACCATTGATAAGATCAAGCTCGGCTTCACGCTGAGCCAGCAATTGTTCCGGTGTGATCGCTTTTTGAGCATGTGCCTTTTGCGAAGATTTCCGGATCGCCTTCCTTTTTTCACCAACAGCTTTTCTTCCGGAAGTTTTTTCATTAGTCCCCTCATTTTTTATCTCATCTTCCTTTGATATATTTTTTGCTTTTTTTATGGTTTTACTTACTTGGGAGGTCTTTTTCGCCATACCCGCACTCCTCTATCCTCTAGTTGGATGGACGCATCATACAACCCCCGTGAGAACACGTCAATAGGATAAGATCGTGATCTTCTTTTTACGCTGAAACGAACGTTTTGATGTTACTGAAGGAGGTTTGCGGGACCAGGTCACATCCTGGCCAGACCGCGTCCACGCCCGCCTCTTTCGCCCCGCGCACAGCTGCCGTTATGGAAGTCTCATCTCCCTGCCAGAGCGTCGCAACCGGGTCAAGGTTCCCAAACAGAAGTGTATCCTTCAAAGCCGCCCGTGAGGCAGCGAGATCGTTGGTCTGATCCACGGAGACCGCCTCCGCTCCGACTCGAGCGAGCAATTCCATCGACTTGTTTGTATTTCCACATACAGAGAGGACGGTTGGCTTTGGCAAATCTGCGATCAACCCTTCCAGCGCAGGAAAGACGAATTGTTCGAACTTCGCAGGACCGATAAACCCGGGCGAACCGCCCATCTCGTGGATCGTGATGAAGTCCACGCCGGCGTTGCGATAGGAGGAAGCGAGACGGGAGAGGAAGGAGGCAAGATGAAAAAGGGTGTCGTGGACTGCAGTTGGCTCGCGCTTCATCTCGGCGAACAATCCCCCGGGCTCGATCAGATATAAGAGCAGCGTGTATGGACCGGGAATGATCCCACTGATCACAACGTCCCTGCCGATATCTTCCTTTAGAAGACGGATTGCCTCAGTAACCAGGGGAAGCCTGCCCCTGCCTGTGAACTCTGCACTTTCCAGATAACCCTGAGTCAGATATTTGGTCGAGGCAAAAAGCGATTTTGCCGGTTGCGGGAATCGAAACTCATCATTTTCATAATAATTCAGCGTTGACCCCAATGCCTCAGCCGGTGCGCACAGGTCCAAAGGCAAAGCCGCGCAGGGCATCCCTGTCAAACGGAAGGTGCTCGCCGCGGCTTTTGCCATCTTGTGTGCATTGTGATGGACACCCTGAAAGGACAACCCTTCGCTCTGCAATCCCTCGGCTGTGATGTGGATCAACCCACTGAACGCGGGAGCTTTCCCGATCTTGTCACCCAACAACAAAGAGAGAAGCTCTGCGCGCGTGTCCATCATTTACTAACTATGAATTACCTGCATTGCTTACTGATCA
>DATFET010000500.1:0-15289 GCA_035250835.1 Anaerolineales bacterium | reverse complement strand
CGGGCCCGTCTCCGTCACCAGGCCGTGGCCGCGGAATTCGGAAAATTGCTCGACATACTCATTGCAATTCGCATCAGGCGGATTCAGAAATGTTGCCGGGCAGGCGCTGGCAGAATGCGCAGTATCGTTCACCGCGGGGTTGGTGTAGGTATAGGTATACAGATACTCATTACCCTTCCCATCGAACAGGTGCCTGGTCTGGACGCGGTAGACCATGGGCAGCAGCTGCAGCTTGACGGTAGCAACTTGCATATATACGGTACTGGTCGTCTTCATGAGAGCTTGCAGTTTCCAGGCATTTTTGGGCAGGATCACGATCCCATTTCCATCTGCCATCTGATCGGCATTGCCATCATATATCCCAAGGTTGACCGACCCTGTCCACATCGTTGCGGCTAGTTTATAGACTCCTCCGGGACGAAGTAATTCATCGCCAACAAAACCGGTGCCAAGCACCGTGCCGCGGATAGTTAATTCACCATCGTCGCAATCTTCATAGTCTATCGGGGGAGTTCTAGGATCCCACTTTGAAGAGCCCGCACAGGAGCCGCTCGGCCAGTACGTTGCACCACCCTGCCAGGTTGTCTGACCCAGCCCGACACGGTCATAACGGGTATAGGAATGGCGGGCATCCGCAGAATAGTAGTACAGCTCATAGTCGAACTGTACCCGGCCGCCATAGCCGTTGGCAGCTTCGACCAGGTGCATGTTGTCGTAGGTGAAGGTCGTCGCCGGCAGAGATGTCGTGCCGCCCACTCCATATTCCTGCACCGACCTGAGCGTCAAAGCCTTGCCGCCTTTCGACCAGGTATAGCCCGGGAAGATGATGTCAGCATCGCTATTGGCGGCGTAGCTGAATTGATAGCGGCGGATGGTCTCGAACACCCCATCGCTGTTTGCATCCTGCTCCACATGGATGTTTTTGAGGCGGTATCTTTGATAGTTGTGGAAGATCACATCCGTTTCCCAGCTTGCAGTGTAATCCGTACGGTTCTCTCTTTCGAACCGCACCCGGTATTTTCCACCGGCATAAGTGATCGTATCCAGATAAATGGCAACATCGTACCACTGCTTCGTGAATCTGCATTCCGCCTGGCTGCTGTACCAGTACCAGTCATTAAGTTCCTTCTGATCTCTTATATAGTTATACTGGATTTCCTGTCCGAAGATATTCCTTTGGCGGGTAAGTGTCCACTGGTAGGTTTTTTCTTGAGTTTCGCCACAATCCTCACTGTTAACCACCTCAAACGGGAAGTACGAGCTTTGTTCGAAGAAATACTGGTTGCCCTGTTTATCCCAAATCTGCCAGGTTTCCGCGCCAGAATTGTATTGGATCTTCCAGAAGTTCTCATCTGATGTATGGAATACCCCGCTTGCATCCTTCACAAGATGCGTGCTTACCCCGGCAGCATTCAACATGTAACTGTCATCGCTGCTCGTATTCGGTGTTCCGTGCGTATCCAGCTCGATGGAGCCGGCATCCAGATCCCAGCCCATGCCCACCCAGGAGGCCTGGGTTTTGATCGTGGATTGATCCACCACCTGGCTGTTGTAGCTCAAAGCCAGGCTGGGCTGTAAGCCGCCGGGTCCGGGCGGCACTTGGACGGGCAGGGAATAGGTTGCCGCACCCGTAAAGGTCGAAACCTGGAAGGGGTTCAGAGTCGGCAGATGGGTTGCCTGCCAGTTGTTGGCGTCGATGTCAAAAACCGTAAAGTGGTCTGTGAGTGCATGGACCGTTTTCGTCTCCGTGTCCACCCAGGAATCCAGTCCGGCCCAATCCTGCGTTTCAGGATCGAACCAGTACACGACCAGGTCTTTCTCGCTTACATCCAGGAGTTCCAGATCGGCGTAGGAAACAGAAAGCTCCAGTTCCTTCTCGAACTGCTCGATCTCCTGCCCGCTGGTCTCAGCGTAGGCTGTGATCTCGAACGCCTGGCCCGATAATGAAGAGGGAGGCGCTCCATCGCCCGAAGGCGCGCCGATCTCGATCACCGCTTCTTCGGGGAGAGCATCCTCTGGGAAGCCAACTGTTACCCTCCCGTCCAGGGCGGTGATCTCACCTCCCTGTGTATCTAAAGAGAACTGTTCCGCTGGAGAGAGGGGCATCTTCGTCTCTGCCAGAGCTGCGCCGCCGTCCAGCAGGACTGCATATAGAACTGTCTCACTGACTGTATCGCCCGATGCCAGTTCCACCTGTCCTTTCAGGTCCCCAACAGGCAGGCTCAGGGTGCGTGTGGTCTCGTCGAAGATGCCTCCATGCTCGCCGACTGGCGACAGCACGTCCGGCAGAATGATCTGGATAAGCAGTTCCTTGTGCTCTTCGACGGTCAGGCCTTCGATCTGCCAGGTCAGCACATAAGTGCTTTTGGGCGCGAGGCTGTCCGGATCGATGGAAAGCAAGAGAGTTGGCTGAGTGAGGACAGGCGTCTCTGGAAGAATCGTTTCTGCTGCGATAGGTGTGGAAGTGGCAGCAGGGGTTGGAGTTTCCGAGGCGGCTGGCGGCGTTTCAGTTGCAGGCGGCTGGGTCTGCTCGGGGTTAGGTTCAACTGTAGCAGTCCCGGTTTCAGCAGCGGTGGGAGTTTCCGTAACCTCCACTGCCCGGGCGGAGAAGGCATTCAACGACGCGCTCAACAGGATCGCCACAATCAAGGCGATGCGGATCACGTTCCTCGTCCAGAGTGTTCGTGCAAACATAGTCCATCCTCCTGAGGTTATTTGCAACCAGCATCCTGCCCCTGGTTGGTTTGTTATTGGGCTGGGTATCTATAAGATTTCCCCCCAGCAGAGGAAACGTACACTATCTTTCCACCAGATGACTGCTTCCAGAAAACATATTACAACAATGCGAATCCAAAGTCAATCTGATGAAGATTAATAAAGGTTACAGGTCAGCCCTGCCGCCAGGGTCAGCGGAGGGAGATGGTCGCTTTCCTTACAACTGTTCCGCGCTATTCAGGATTGGAAAAGTGACCGCCCATCGGATCGATGGGCGGTCGCTGCCTGCTCAATTGCAGCCCCTGAAATGATTTGTCGTGAAAATCCTAGTTCAGGTTCACCTGATCATTTGGGAAATTCTCATTCCACTGATCGTACAACTCTTCTGTCGATTTGCCGATGTTCTCACGGTTGAGGATCCGCCCGGTGAAGGTGCCCGGCACATTCAAGCCATTGGTCAGGGCGGTGTCGGCGCGGTACTGGATGTCGAGCGTGCCATCCATCCCGATATTGGGGGTCCAGGTGCCCAGCCCTTCCACCTTGACCGAGCGCCCCGCCCGGCAGTACTCGATGATCTGGTCGCGGAATTCCTTGATCGTCTGGTCGGTGGTCCCCTCCACCAGGCCGGTGGCACGCGATACGGCTCGCATGAGCTCGGGTTTCTGGACGGTGTGTCCCAATTCGATGCGGGGTCGGTAGATCTCAATTACTTTGATCTTCGAAGCCATAATTGATAGGCTCCTTTCTTAAGAATATGTATTGCCTCTTCGGGGAAACACTAACTTGTACTTCGTCAGCGCTTACCTGATTGTGACAACTTGCACATTATAACGATCATTCCCGTAAAAAACCTTGCACTCCGGTTAGGCCACCTTGCAATTGCTTTGCAGCAGCCCCTGAAACCTGCCGAGAGTTTGAGTCAAACCTGCCGCAGAGTTTGCCGAGACTCGCTCGACGAGGGTCTTACTCTGCGAGTATGATGTCGCGAAGCACTCACCATCTTTGGCACAGACTATCTCGTGAGCCAGTACTCCTATTATTGGAGCGCCCCTGGCCCGATTCGAACGGGCAACCTACGGATTAGAAGTCCGGCGCTCTGTCCATTGAGCTACAGGGGCAGGCCTACAATTGTATTCCGTCCTGACGCAGGATGCAAATCAACCTGCCATATGATCTACGGCTGATTTTCTAGGCGACGAAAGGTCTTATCCCCTTATAAACTCGCGGACCTGCGAGCGTACGTAAAATCGTCTCGGAGGGACGTTTCAGTCTTTCGCCCATGTCTTTTGAGCTCATCGGGGCATTTCCGTTGGTCAGAAAGAGACGAAAGACTGCTTCGACAAGTGCCGTCTGCTCGGTAAGGAAATCAGGCTGGAGTGCACAATGAGTCATCAGTGCATTCTGGATTCCTTCAACAGGCTTCACTTCGGCGGTCGAAGGGTCGATCCAATCAATTGTCTGGCCCTCATCCACATTGGCGAAGGCCTCCTGATGTTCAGCGCACAAAAGGGACCGTAAATAGACGTGCCAGTCCCGTTCGTTCTTCTTCCACCAGTTGAAGTCGACATGGAAAGGAGTGTTTATTGTGGGTTTTACGATGCTTACGCGTTTAGCCTCGATCATGCTTTACTCCGAATCGCCAAGGCGGTAATGTAGATCGCCCACATGGATAAATTCCGGCCTGCTCGAGAGTAAAGCGAACAGGGGGGCAGGAGGCAGCCGCCTCACAATATTCACAGCCGAATATAGTTCCTGCGCATGGACATGCCCTTGCGGAGTAAGCTTGGACATCTCACGGATCATGTCCGCCGCCAGGTTTTCGAGCGGGCGCCTGTGATTCTGGAGCCATAACTGGTCCACTGCTTCGAGCGATGGGATGGCAAAAGCCATACGGTCATTTAACTCCGCGGAGATTGGCTGCTTCAGCATGGCAAATACCAGACCACCATCCGCGCCGACGATCACAGTGCGTACCCAGTCCTTGGTGGCGCGGTAGGTCTTGGCTTCGATAATCACCTCACCGGGTTGTTCACCGCGCTGGATACGTATCAGACTGCCAGGCATTAGTTCATTCGCCTTATACCACTCGCGCAGTCCATATACATAACGATGTTCACGCACCACCCAGCCAGGCATCTTCTTTTTCGTTTTGCCATCTATAATGGTAAAACGCACGCGCGGCGATTCATAGGCAGTGGGGAACAAGGAACGCACACGGGCAGAGAGTGGCAGCGTCCCTGCGCGTAAATGTGGGAAGATCAAAGAGATTGTGATTTCCCTCAAATCGCCGCCTGTTCTCATCTCGGTCTCGCTAAGTTCATCATCCAGTTGAGCTTCCAGGCCTAACATCTGAGAATCCAGAGCATCCCGATCATACTCAAACGGAGTATATTGCAGGTAGAGGGGAACTTCACGTACCTCCTGCGGCTCCAGCCTGCGAAGGCACCACAATACCTGACCTGCAGGTCCCACCTCATCGAAACGGCTATCCTCCTGGAGAGCCAGATTTAGAGAAAACTCTGCGAGTTTGGGATTGGCTCCATCGGGCAGTAATACGTCCTTTAGCAGTGCCGACGTGGGCAGAGGCTCGCCTCCAGCCATGTCCAGAACCGCTTCCGCTAAATTCAGGTTACCTACATTGACGTCCACCAGAAGGGCTCGTGGGAACCAGCGGCCCGCAATCCGGACGATTTCATCATCCTCCTGAAATGCGGCTTCGATTTTCTTTTCGATCTCAGCTCCATGGCTATGCTGGATTTCGTCGGCGTTGAATTCGTTTTCTTTAACGGCAACAGGCTGCTCGTTGAGCAGGTGAGCCGAAAGGTTTGACGCAAACAGGCGTTCACCATCTCCATCGAAATCCACAGTCAGGACATCAAATGCTCCAATCTCAGGGTTGACTCCGGCACGGATCGAGGTCACTTTGCCATGCTTCCAGTCCAGCGCAGGAAACAGGATATCCTCACCCACTTGATAAATTTCTTTGGGCAGATATGTCCTGCCGCCGGCCTCCCGCTGCCTTTGCCTGGCAGACCGTTCTGCGCGAACCTTTTCCTCCACGAATACAGAAACAAGTTCCCGTGCGGTTAATGGCGTCTCGTGTTCAAACAGGTAGTTTAGGAGATATTCTACGTCTTGTCTTGTGATCTGGATATTTGTCCAGTATTCCGGGGTAGTCAGGGGATCTCTAACCATCACTTTGCCTTGGTGTAAGTGTCACCGCTTTTATAACGGCGTGCCTATTATACCTTACCTCGCAATGGGTTTTGGATTGCACAATGTGTGTTATGAATGCCGCGATGTATAATCAAAAAATGGCTCTAACGATCGATCGTGCATTGCGCGTGAATTCATCGTCCTGTATTGCTTTCACTGGCGCGGGTGGGAAAACAACTGCGCTATTCCAGCTTGCACGCAAGCTTCAGCAGCCTGTGCTTGTGACTGCCACAACACATCTTGGAAGCTGGCAGGTCGGGCTTGCTGACCAGCATATCGCCACGGAATCGCCTGCTCTCGAAGAGCAGTTGCTGAGTGGAGTGAAAGGCAGCATTTTGATCACGGGTGAACTCGATGGAGATCGCACAAGGCCGGTCAATGACAAGCTGTTGAACTGGCTGTATGAGTTCTGCACAGCTCGTGCAATACCCTTATTGATCGAGGCAGATGGGTCAAGGCAAAAAACCATCAAGGGCTGGGCGGAGCATGAACCGCCGATACCAGTGTTTGCGAAACAGGTCGTTCAGGTTGTCGGGCTTTCTGCTCTGGGGAATCCACTCAGCGATACTTTCGTCCATCGGGCGCAGATATTCTCCAGGATCAGCCAACTGGATCCTGGCGAGACAATTACTTCTGACACGATCATAAACGCTCTAAAACATCCTGGCGGTGGTTTGAAAAATATTCCGGGAAAAGCCCAGAGAGTTATCATCCTCAATCAGGCAGATACAGCCGAACTACAATCTACGGCGAACAGCATGGTCGAGCCGCTGCTTACATCCTATAACTCAGTTATTATTTCGAAATTAATCGATGAAAAGGTATTCGCGGTCCATGAACCCATGGCAGGAATTGTTCTTGCGGCAGGCGGCTCTTCGAGGTATGGGCAGACAAAACAGCTCCTCGATTGGCGGGGCGAGCCTTTTGTGCGCGCTGTGGCGAAGACCGCTTTACAAGCCGGGCTAGCCCCTGTTGTGGTAGTCAAGGGATCTAATGCGGAACAGATCGGTGCAGCAGTAGATGACCTGGATGTTCAACTGGCTCACAACCCTGATTGGGAGAGTGGACAGGGGAGCTCGATCAAGGCAGGTATCCAGGCAATTCGAGCAGCAGGAGTTGGTGGAGCGATCTTTATGCTTGCAGACCAGCCACAGATCACAACTTCGGTTCTCCATGCGCTGGTGGAAAAACACGCTGAGGAATTGCATCCCATTGTCGTACCCATGGTCATGGACCGGCGCGCCAACCCGGTCCTCTTCGACCTCTCGACCTTCGATGATCTCTTGTCCATCCAGGGAGATGTAGGAGGGCGAGCGATCTTTCATAAACACCGAGTTGAGTATCTACCCTGGCATGATGACCGTCTGTTATTGGATGTAGACACACCGGAAATGTATCAACGCCTGATCACGGATGAAACCCTATGATATCTGCCATCATCCTGGCAGCAGGCGAATCAAAACGAATGGGTCAACCAAAGCTGTTGCTGACCTGGGGAAATGCAACAGTTTTGGGTCAGGTGATCTCTACTTATCAATCCGCAGGAATTGAAGATGTCCTTGTTGTCACTGGCGGTGCCCACGATCAGGTAAGCGGGATCGTTAACCAACATGGGGCTCGAAGTATTTTCAATGAAAATTTTTCGACGGGCGGGATGCTCTCCTCCCTGCAGCGCGGCCTGCAACTGCTTCTCACAGAAGAGGATACGGTGGAAGCCAGCCTGGTCGGCCTCGGGGACCAACCCCAGGTCCAGACAGGATCCGTACAATTGATCTGTAGAACTTTCCAGGATACCGGAGCCAGTTTAATCGTGCCGAGCTTCCAGATGCGACGCGGTCATCCCTGGCTTGTGAAGAGATTGTTTTGGAGCGAAATACTTGAAATGAGGTCTTCGCAATCGCCGCGCGATTTCCTGAACAAACACGCCAGTGAGATCCATTATGTGGAGGTCAGTACATCAAGTATACTGGCAGACTTGGATACACCGCAGGATTACCAAAGATCACGACCATAATTCACGTTACTTAGATTCCTTTACTGGCCCATGCAAAATAATTTTAGACACCAGTAACTGGGGCAGGTGGCAAAAGAGAACACAACATGATGTATAAAATCGTCGCTTTCTTCGTCAAATTGGGGACCAGCATCCTGTGCCGCATCGATGCGCCGGACATTTACAAGGTTCCAATGCAGGGACCCCTGATCGGATATTCCAATCACTCCGCGATGATCGAGGTGGCGGTGATGTTCGGTCTGCTTCAGCCGCGGCGTATCACTGGCTGGGCTAAAATGGAGGCGTGGGATAATTTTTTCCTGAACTGGATTTTTACGCTCTGGGGTCTGATCCCCATCCGCCGCGGCGAAGGGGATACGTCTGCTCTGCGCAAGGCGATCCAGGCCCTCGAAGAGGGATATATCTTTGGGCTCGCTCCGGAAGGCACGCGTAACGTCAGTGGGCGGTTGAAGCGCGCCCATCCCGGCGCCGTGATGCTGGCCGTTCACTCAGGAGCACCACTCTTGCCTATCGCCCACTGGGGCGGCGAAAATTTTCTCAAGAATCTTCGGCGGTTCAGGCGCAATGATTTCCACGTCCGGGTGGGAGAGCCCATTCGATTAAAAGTGGATGGGATTCGAATCACGCGTGAGATACGCCAGCAAATCGCGGATGAAATGATGTTCCGTCTGGCAGAGCTGCTTCCGCCCGAATACCGCGGAGAATACGAAAAGGTTACAGATATTGAATACTCTTTCACGGAGTAATGTACAATAACGCCGATCGACCTTGCATAATTGTTATGTCTATTTCCAGAATAATTTTGCGGGCAGCCGCCTGTGTCAGTAGAATCAACGATGACACACATTACTGGAGTATAGCTGTGAAAAGAGCAAAATTCTATATTGGTTTCCTCATAGCGAGTATTCTGATGATTACCCAGGTCGTACTGGTTTCCGCCGCCCCCCAACTTGATGAGGCGGCTCTAATCAGAGGGATTGTCGAGACAATTACTCTCGAGACCGATCCTAATTCTGGCGTCACAACCGTTAAGGTAATCATTGCTGGTGAAGAGGGAGAGTCGCAGACGGTTATGATCAGCCAGGAGTTGGCGATTGAGATGGGGCTGGTCACCCTTGATGAAGACGGGAATCCTGTCATTAATGAAGAGGCGCTGGGCTGGGAAATCGAGATCGATCCCTCTACTGTCATCCGGGATGAGGAGATACTGCACCCTGTCGGGAGTGCACTGGCAACATTCTTCTCTGATATCCCAGGTTTGGATTACGATACCATCATGAGCGCTCGTGAGGACGGCAATGGCTTTGGTTTGATCACTCAGGCGTTATGGTTAACCCGCAAGCTCACGGACGCAGATGCAACGGTCTTCCTCGCCATTCTTGAAGCAAAAAAGACGGGCGACTTTAGCGCTTTTGCGTTCGAGGATGGCACAATCCCATTGAACTGGGGACAATTTAAAAAAGCGGTATTGGATGGGGACAAGAATGCCAGTCTCGGCATAATAATAGCCAACAATAACAACGCTGCAAACAATGGGAATGAGAACAATAACGGTAACGGAAATAATAAAGATAAGGATAAGAGCAACAATGGGAATGGGAACAATAATGGTAACGGGAACAACAACGGAAATGAGAATAATAATGGTAATGGAAACGGCAATAGGGATTAACCCTATAAGACAATAAAAGGCAGAACTGGTCGGTTCTGCCTTTTATTTTTGGACTACTTCAATCTATAAAAGTAAGGGTTGGTTTTGCGAAGCTCAAATCCCATGGATTGATATAACCGGTTTGCCGCTTCACGCTGCAGGTTGGAGGAGAGGGAGACTCCATTTGCACCGGCTTCACGTGCCAACTGGATTGCCTGACGAACAAGCGCCTCTCCCACTCCCTGCCTGCGCATGCTTTCGTCTACAACCAGATCTTCGACAATGGATCTCAACCCGGTGGGCACACGATAGATCGTCAGGCTTAATATGCCGATGATTCTGCCATTTTCATCAGACTCCCTGGCAACCAGGAGCGTGGAACCTGCGGATTGGATCAGTGCAGCCAATTCATCCAGGCTGGGTGGAATTTTGTGGGCGCCCAGTTGGGGAATCAAATGCAGCAAGGCACTATAGAGCTCTTGCGTAGGCTCAGTGACTTTTGCTATGTACATGCGCGTTCTACGCGAGCTTGGCGCCCCCGATCCTGGGAAAAATGCTTAACATTGCGTAGTAGGCTACATAGAGCAGGGAAACCCACACAACCCATTGCGGAACATCCGGATATTGCAGCAATCCCCATACTCCGATCACGCCATAAAGATATGTGAGTCCCAGTGTCAATCTCCGCAGACGTGTATTGCGAGAGGGATAGATATATTTGATCGGCACAAAGATAAGGATGTTGCAAACGATCAGAGCCAATAGATTGATCCATGGGTTGAGCCCGATCAACATCATATAAAGAACCAGGAAATTCCACAGGGATGGAAATCCCTTAAAGAAATAAGTTTGCTCATCCGACTTGGCATCCACCTGGGAGAATTGATAAGCCGATGTGAGCAGGATCGAAAAGGCAGCAGGAAGTGCAAAGCCGGCAGGCATCAGGTTTGGCACCGTAATCAATATAAATGCAGCTACGACCAC
This sequence comes from Anaerolineales bacterium, assembly GCA_035250835.1. Taxonomy (GTDB): domain Bacteria; phylum Chloroflexota; class Anaerolineae; order Anaerolineales; family Villigracilaceae; genus Defluviilinea. The sequence continues at coordinate 4,709 of DATFET010000500.1, read as the reverse complement.
GTAATTCAAATAGTCGATGATATTATCCATCAGGCCGCCATCGACACCCGCTGCGTATTCCTTGACATGGAACCAGCGTGCCAACATTCCATCAAATCCATCCACGAACATTGCCACGATCATCCAAAGGATGGTCAATCTCCAGTTCTGTTCAAAGATGGCGATCAGCGTAAGAAATCCCCAAATTGCCCCGGTTGCTGTGAATAAATGTACGCTCCATGCGAGCGTGACGCGAGCGGGTAATGGAAGCCTTTCAAACAAGTTTCACCTCGATGTCTGGATCAATGTTGATATTATAACGCGGCAAACAAAAGGTGCACCTTGCGATGCACCTTTCAACTTATCTTTTTTTCAAACCCACCGTGACTTTTTCACCGTCAAATCCATCTTCCACAACCGATGCTCCATCGGGAGGGCTTGCGTACTCGAGACGGGCCGCGAGCGTTTCCGCAGTGATGTATTCCTTATGCACCTCGATCGCGGACCTCAAGCCGGGTGAGGCTTCGACAAACAACTCGATCCTGTCAGCGATGTCCAGCTCGGCGTTCTTGCGCAGATCCTGCACACGTCGGACGAACTCACGCGCCAGTCCCTCTTTTATAAGTTCAGGCGTTAGTTCGGTGACGAGAGCCGCGACGTACGGTCCTTCCTCCGCAACCGCGAAGCCTTCCCTGGCAAGCGCCTTCACTTCGACCTCCTCAGGCAGGATATCAAATGATTCACCATGCGCCTCCACATGCAGCGACTTGCCTTCCAATAATGGACGGGATGCATCCTCGGTGTTCATGGCAAGGATGGCCTTCTGGATGGCGGGGAACTTGTTCCCATACTTCTGTCCAATCTGCTTCGGCAGCGGCTTGACCGTATGTGACAGCGCCTCCGTGGAAGCGTTCAACAGGCGGACCTGCTTGACATTTAATTCATCCATGAACAGGTCGGCATAGGCTTCCACTGCCCGGTGCTCCTTTGCATTCCCAACGGAGAACGCGGCCTCCGCCAATGGCTGGCGAACCTTGCGATTTGCTTTTTGTCGCGCAGAATGTCCCAGTGAAACGAGACGCATCACCAGCGCCATATCACGATTGAGCGATTCATCCATCATCTCGGGCAGGGCTTCCGGCCATTTGGCAAGATGCACCGATTCGGGCGCGCCCTCATCCACCGAGCGGACCAGGTTCTGGTACAACTCGTCAGCCAGGAAGGGCATGGATGGGGCAAGCAGCTTTGCAACCGTGACAAGAGCCGTGTAGAGAGTAGAGTAGGCAGCCTGTTTGTCGGAATCTGATTCGGACTTCCAAAAGCGGCGGCGTGAACGACGCAGGTACCAGGTGGACATTTTCTCCACAAACGCCTCGATGGGACGTGTCGCATTGGTGACATCATAATTTTCATAGGCATCCGTCACATCACGGACGAGCACATTTAGTTCAGACAAAAGCCAGCGGTCCAGGTCGCTGGTTGCTATTGGCAGGGTGGTCACGGTGGGTTTGTCGAGATTTGCGTAGGTCACGAAGAACGAGTACACGTTCCACAACGTGAGCGTGAAGCTACGTATGACCTCGCCCACCAATTCCGAAGAGAAGCGGCGCTCCTGTCCAGGCGGCGTTGCCGTGTACAGATACCAGCGGAAAGCGTCCGCGCCGTGGATGCTCAACACATCCCATGGAGCGATGACATTTCCCTTGGACTTGGACATCTTCTGTCCTTCGGCATCCAGGATGTGCCCGAGGCTGATCACATTCTTGAAGGAAACCTGGTCGAAAAGCAATGTGCTGATGGCATGCAGCGAATAGAACCAGCCGCGCGTCTGGTCGACCGCCTCGCAGATGTAATCCGCCGGGAACTGCGATTCGAACTTATCCTTGTTTTCGAACGGGTAATGCCACTGCGCCACCGGCATTGAACCGGAATCAAACCAGACATCGATGAGGTCTGGGACGCGCGTCATTTTTCCGCCGCAGTCGGGACAATCCCAATGGACTTCATCTACATATGGGCGGTGCAGATCGAGATCGCTCAGGTCGCGCCCTGCCTTCTCGGAGAGATCCTTCACAGAGCCGATGCCTTCCCGATGGCGGCAGGACTCGCACTCCCAGATCGGAAGCGGCGTTCCCCAGTAGCGCTCACGGCTCAGTGCCCAGTCGATGTTATTTTCCAGCCAATTCCCAAAACGTCCACTCTTGGTATGTTCAGGAACCCAGCCGATCGTGTTGTTCAATTCCACCAGGCGGTCACGATGGGCGCTTGTGCGGATATACCAGGACTCGCGCGCGTAATACAGAAGCGGAGTATCGCACCGCCAGCAAAAGGGATAGGTATGCGTGTACGATTCGGATTTGTACAACAGTCCGCGCGCGTTCAAATCTTCGATGATGAGCGGATCAGCCACCTTGACGAACACGCCGCGCCACGGCGTCACCTCGGGGATAAATGTGCCATCCGGCAGGACGGTCATCAACACGGGCAGGTTGTGTTCTCTGGCCATGTCCATATCTTCGGCACCAAAGGCCGGAGCCATGTGGACGAGTCCCGTGCCATCCTCTGTCGTGACAAAATCGCCCAGGACTACATAGTGCGCAGGTCTGTCGGACGGCAGGAAGGTGAACAATGGATGATATTTCACACCGTTCAGTTTTTTACCTTTGAGCGTTTCGAGAACTTTAACCTCTTCATCGCCAAAGACTTTCTCAACCAGTGATTTTGCCAGGATCAGCTTTTCCCTGCCGCCATTATTTTCGCGTTCCACGATCACATAATCCACATCGGGGTGCGCAGCGACGGCCACATTGCCGGGCAGTGTCCAGGGAGTTGTCGTCCACACCAGCAGCGAAACATCTGGCTGGTCCACCAGCGGCATACGGACAAAGACCGAAGGGTCGGTCGCTTCATCGTAGCCGAGCGCCACTTCATGGTCCGAAAGAGGCGTGCCGCAGCGCGGGCAATATGGGACAACCTTGTAGCCCTTGTAGAGCAGGTCCTTGTCCCAGAAGCTCTTCAAGATCCACCAGACCGACTCGATATAGTCATTGGTGTAGGTCACGTAGGCATCTTCGAGATCCACCCAGAATGCGATCCGATCGGTCATGCGCTCCCAATCCTGGATGTACGTGAAGACGGACTTTTTGCACAGCTCGTTGAACTTATCGATGCCATATTCTTCGATTTGATGTTTACTATTGAAGCCCAGCTGCTTTTCCACTTCGATCTCGACCGGCAGGCCGTGCGTATCCCACCCGCCGCGCCGCGAGACATGATAGCCGCGCATGATCTTGTAGCGCGGGAACATGTCTTTGAAGGCGCGCGCCAGCACGTGGTGCACACCGGGCTTTCCATTGGCGGTCGGGGGTCCTTCATAGAAAACATACTCCGGCGCACCCTGCCGCTGCTCAACGGTCTTTTTGAAGATCTCGGCTTGCTTCCAAAACTTGAGCACGTTCTCTTCCATCGAAGTGACATTGAGTTTCGGTGATACAGGTTTGAACATTCATACCTCCAGATAACATGATGGTCTCTACACCTGCACTGGCGTGCGGTGCCAGTGTACGGCGGCGACGGTCGAGTAGTGCAGAGCACATATCGAGACCCGCCGCCTACTCGACCATCGGAATTTATTAAAAGAAAAACTCTCATCTCAAACAGAGACGAGAGCCAGGCTCACGCGGTACCACTCTGATTCCCATAAGGGCACTCATAGATGACCAACATCATCCTGTTCCGATAACGCTGAACAATTTCGGCTCACTTACTATTCATCGACCATCTGACGAATTTCAGCTCGCGGCTCCGGGAGGATTTTCAACCTGTTCCGTTGGCCTGCTCACACCCAACCAGGCTCGCTGACAACGTATGCGGGTTTACTCGTTCCCTTCACTGCCTTTAAGTTGTACAGATTATGCCACAATTCAAATTGACCGTCAACGACATTGAATCGCAACCGCGCTGAGTGGAATGGAGTGCAGACGAAGCGCCGTCTCGTCTACGGCTTTCCACGATCACGAAAGCCCCCGCAGGGCAGCGAACGCCCACTTCGTTCGACGCGAGATTATATAAGGTTTAATTGTTAATCTTCTATATGTCGCAATACACAATGAGCTAATTGATAATTCGTCCAAAATGCAGGATAATTCTTCTCATGCCTACCTTACACAAACGCCTGGAGTCCCTGCCAGGGATATCAGACTCGCAAGTCATCAACGCCTCTTCGCTGGACCTGAGCCTGCCTCAGCCTCCGAAAAAGTTCTATCGGCACGGATGGCAATCCTGGACTTTGACGACCTGGCTGGACCCTACCGAACCGCCGCTTCCCGTCCGCGCCGCGGAATTCCGAAGCAAGGACGAAGATCCTGGTTTCGCACTCCATAAGAATCACATCAGCGCCTGGGTCGGTGCGGTCGAACTCGGCGAGGACGATATTCTGCTCCTCGGCGCGCTGGCCCTGGGCGGCCGCGTCGAACTGGAGGGTTCAACGCTGCATGGTTTTTATGATGGCGGCCAGGATGGTCAGTGGCTGGTCGCCCGCGGGAAGGAAGGCGAAGTATTTTCGAAGTACGCGGCAGCACTTGAGCCAAAGTTTGGCAGAGGCCGATTTACCAAAGCGCCGCGTGTCTGGTGTTCGTGGTACAGCTTTTATGGCTGGGTCAATGAGCGCATAGTCCTGAAAGCGCTCGATGATTTTGAGGATATGCCTTTCGATGTATTCCAACTCGACG
>DATFET010000414.1:0-3757 GCA_035250835.1 Anaerolineales bacterium | reverse complement strand
TGAACATTGGGTATTTTAAATATTATCAAATAATTATACGAGGAAATATGACGAAAACAATATTGGCGGTGCTGGCGCACCCCGACGACGAATCATTTGGCATCGGTGGAACTTTAGCTCTTTATGCAAGTAAAGGATACGATACCTATTACGTCTGCGCGACGCGGGGGGAAGTAGGGACCGTGGATGAAGAACACCTCAAAGGTTTCAAAGACACAGCTGAGCTGCGCACAGATGAATTGAACCGGGCTGCCAAAATCCTGGGTTTGAAAGGGGTTTTCTTTCTCGATTATCGCGATTCGGGCATGCCTGGCACGGAAGACAACAGACATCCCAACGCGCAGATTAATCATTCGATCGACGAGGTGGCGGGACGCGTGGTCAAATACATCCGTAAGCTCAAACCGGATATTGTCCTGACATTCGACCCAATCGGCGGATATAAACATCCTGACCATATCCATATTCAAAAGGCGACAGTTCTTGCCTTCGAAAAAGCAGACGACGCTTCCTTCCACCCCGAGGCAGGGTTGCCGTTTAAACCAAAGGCACTTTATTTCCAGGTCTTCTCACGCCGCATCCTGAGATGGACCGTACGCCTGATGCCTCTCTTTGGGAAAGATCCTACAAAATTCGGGTTGAACCAGGATGTCAACCTGAAGGAACTGGCCGAAGTAGACTTTCCGGTCCATGTACGCGTGGACATTACATCCGTAGCTGAGATAAAGCACCAGGCGGGCTCCCAGCATGCCTCACAGGGAGGTCCCCAGATACGCCGCGGCTGGATGGGTTTTATGATGAAATTGATCGGCGAGCGCGAAGAGTTTATGCGCGCCTACCCGCCCGTCCCCGATGGGCGCTATAAGATTTCCAGTGATCTTTTTGCTCTGTAATGATGATATAACCTTCGAAAGCAGAATGGGAGTCTGGTGAAATCAATGGATCGATCCTGGGCAAATCAAAATCCGTTGACTGACGGTCCGCATCACGGGCAGCCGATTCGGATGGCAGGTGAGCTGCTCAACCGCGCCCAGGTTGCGATGCTGATGATTCATGGCCGGGGCGCCAGCGCAGAAGACATTCTGACCCTGGCGGACCAGTTCCATCAACCAGGTGTTGCCTATCTTGCACCACAGGCTGCGAATAACACGTGGTATCCCAATCGTTTTCTTGTTCCCCTTGCTGAGAATGAGCCCTGGCTCTCCTCCGCTTTGATGTTCGTCGGTGATGTGTTCTCTCAGACCGTCGAAACTGGCATTCCCTCAGAACGTGTGATCTTATTAGGTTTCTCCCAGGGTGCCTGTCTGACCCTTGAATTCGCAGCGCGGAATGCGCGGCGATTTGGTGGTCTGGTTGGATTGAGCGGCGCCTTGATCGGACCGGAGGATACACCGCGTGATTATGCTGGCTCCCTGAATGGAACGCCTGTCTTTCTTGGTTGTAGTGATGTCGATTTCCATGTGCCGAAGGAGCGCGTGCATCAAACCGCCGAAGTCTTGAAAAAACTTGGCGGCAGTGTGACCGAGCGTTTGTACCCAAACATGGATCACGGTGTTAATCAGGATGAGATCGAGTTCGTCCGCGGTATGATGCAATCACTCATACATCGCAAATGAAAATTAGATAGCAGCAGCTTCAGTCGTTGTGTAAAGGCAAGTGGCTCGATGGATAATTTCCACTACATCTCTTATGCCCAGGAGGTGGTCTTTGGTTCTGGCTCTTTCGCTCAATTGGGCGAGGCTTTGGACCGTGTTGGCTGGCAAAGGTGTATGCTCTGCACCAGCCCATCCATGCACAGAGCCGGATACGTGGAATCGGTCCAGGCTGCTCTCGAGTCAAAACTTGTTGCTGTATACGAACGCGTCCAGCCGCATGTGCAGGATGTCCAGGTCGATGAGGCACTGACGGTCGCGGTTGCGAAGGAAATAGACGCGCTGATTGGCCTGGGCGGGGGAAGTCCCATCGGTATGGCAAAGGCTCTTGCGCACGCTTTGAACGCTTTACGCACTTCTGATCCATCGGCGGCAGTGGCTGCCATTCCAACGACCTACGCCGGCTCGGAAATGACCGCCGTGTTTGGTGTCACACATTCTCAGGAGAATCCTCCTCGCAAAGTAACAATCCAGGACCCCAGGGTCACGCCGAGGCTGGTCATCTATGATCCACAGGTGACTGTTGATCTGCCTCGCGAGTTAACGGCTTCCACAGGGATCAATGCCCTGGCGCACTGCATCGAGGCGCTCTACTCAAAGACCCGCAACCCCCTGTCGACTGCTGCTGCGTTGAGCGGTGTGCGCTATATCAGTCAAGCCCTGTACGAATGCTATCGGGATGGACATCAATCTGAGCCCCGTACCCGTATGCTGCTCGGCTCGCATCTCGCGGGACTGTCGCTTGCCTCCGTTTCGATGGGCTTGCACCATGGGCTCTGCCACGTCCTCGGCGGAAGCGCCGATATTCCACATGGGATCGCTAACAGCATCATCCTGCCTCATGCGATACGCTTCAATGCAGACGTGGTTGCAGATCAGCTTGTGCCCGCCGCCGGGGCAATGAGACTCTCGACAAACGGGAACAGCCCGGAGCATGTTGTAGAAGCGATGGCTCAGACAATATCCGAACTAAGCAGTAGGATGAACCTACCCCAGCGGCTCCGCGAAGCCGGCCTCAGGGAGACGGATCTGCCGAACCTCGCACGTCTCGCATTTGAGAATCGAACTGTCCAGAACAATCCAAAACCCATTAGCCATGTGGATCAAATGGAAAGGCTCCTGCGGGATGCCTGGTAAGGAGGTGGAGAAGGAAAATATCAATCAACTCAAATCCTCATATGCGTAACGATAAGACAACCAACCAAAAGGAGAGAAACATGCCCCCTGTTAACTCAATGGATTACAGTGGTAAGGATACTGTGCTGGATGTCATCCGCAAGGAAAGCTCGGGTTTCTTTTCCATCGTGGATGACCCTGCGAACTGGAACGTGCAAACACGCTGCACTGAGTGGGAAGTCCGCGACATGGTCGGTCACATGATCGACGTGACCGAAGGCTATCTCTCGCGCTGGGAGAGCGCGCGCAATAACGAGCCACGCAATACTGCAGGCCTGCTTGTTATGGCTGATTCGCTCAACAAGGGTGCCCAGTCATATCGCAGCTTGCAGCGTGAGGAAGCCATTAACCGCCTCAAGAACGACTACTCCAGGATGATGGAAATCTTCGAGAGCCTGACTGCTGACGAATGGGGTAATTTCATTGTCACCCATCCCTACATGGGCGGGCTTCCCACGTTCTTTTATCCGGCCTTCCACGTGATGGATTACGGGGTTCACACCTGGGATATGCGGTGGGGTTTGGGTGAGAAGGACCGAAAGCTGGATGAACGGACTGCTGGCGTACTCGTCCCCTATATGCTGTATGCGCTTTTGCCCTCCACCGTGGATGCCGCATCCGCGGCCGGCCTGGACCTGGAGTTCGGCATCGAGGTCACGGGTGAGTGGGGCGGCAAGTGGCGCGCCACGGTCAAAGACGGAAAGTTCGAGGCCAAACCCGAGACAGGCAACTTCGAGGGCTGCAAGGCTGTGTTCACCTATGATGCGTCTGACTTTGTGTTGACCGCCTTTCAACGCTTCGATGGCGGAACTGCCAGCGGCGACCCGGAAACTATAGACAAGGTCCGCAAATTATTCTTCAGGATCTGAGCGGGATGATCCTAAAGGTTTTTGCGAGGCACATTTGACGTGAAAGTCAGGGGGCAGAAG
>DATFET010000408.1:0-19309 GCA_035250835.1 Anaerolineales bacterium | reverse complement strand
GGAGCAGGAACGAGTAGCTCATTTTGACGAGACAGGCATGGTGGTCAATGGCGTTTTGCACTGGTTGCATACTGTCAGCGCCTCGCTCTTGACCTACTACGCCATGCATCCCAAGCGAGGCAGTGCGGCGCTCAATGAAATCAATATCTTGCCTCGCTTCCAAGGACGTGCGGTTCATGATGACCTGGCTTCCTATTTCCAGTACGAAGTGGAACATGCTTTGTGTAATGCTCACCATTTGCGCAGCCTGCTGTTCCTCTTGGAGAGGTATCCACAAAAATGGGTGCAAGACTTGCTCGAATTGCTCTTGAAGATCAAAGCAAAAGTGGAAGCGCTCAAGCGAAAAGCGAAAACGGCATTGAGTGTCAGACAAGCCAACGCATTCAGCATAACATATGATGAGTTGGTCAAGAAAGGCTTGCGAGCCAATCCACCATCGAACAAGAACCACCGCAAACCCGGGCAGCGCGGACGGCTGAAACAAAGCCCGGCCCGCAACCTGCTCTTACGATTGCGAGAACACCAAGAGGCTGTGCTGGCTTTTATGTATGATTTTAATGTGCCGTTCGATAACAATCAGGCCGAACGAGATGTACGCATGATGAAAGTCAAGCAAAAGGTCTCGGGTGGGTTTCGCTCGACTGCGGGTGCACAGAATTTCTGCGCCATTCGGGGCTACCTGTCCACGGCTCGCAAAAATGGCGTCAAGGCGCTGGCCGCTTTGCGCCTTGCTTTTGCTGCTACTCCGTTTCTGCCATCTTTCGTCACATCGCTCGCTGAGTAGTTACTATTTTTTAACCATATAAAGACCCGGCTCTGCCAAGAAGCAGAGCCGGGTTCACTTTGTTACTCTCAATTACTGATTTCAGTAGTTCATCCTACCCGCCCATCTTCCTCACCCGTTCCTGGACGTCCTGGGCGAATCGCTGGACCAGACCCTGAACAAAATCTGCGGGCTTGAGACTCGGGTCATTCATCAGGGGAGTCATGTCCATACCATAGCTCAGACCCGTGGTTTCGTCCACGCCGTGCGACTCGAAATACGTGGCGTTGGCGCGGCGGCGACCCATCGAGGCGAGATCATAGCGCTTGCCGCCGGCGATCTGCGAGTCGAACACGCCCAGCAGGGCGAACTGCAGGTTTTCATGGCGGGATACGTCCATCATCACCTTATCGGAATCGACCATCCAATCGAGGGCGCGCCAGACCTCACAGCCCACGCATTGTTCAGGGCGTTCAGCCGGGTCCAGTCTGCGGAGGGCTTCGATCACCCTGAGGGCTACACCGATGTGCGTATCATGTTTATCGGCAAGGTTATGGGTGTACACAACCTTCGGTTTGGTCGCGCGCAGGATGGCAAGGATGTCGTCGACAGGTTCACTGCGTGCTGCATCCTTGATGACCCGGCTGGGAATATCCAGCATGATCTGGGCAGCAAACTCACCGACAACTGCCGCCTTGCGCTGTTCCTTGAAGCGGACGAGGCGCATCTCTTCATCGGTGTACTCCCCATACAGACTGTCGCGCGGCGAGCCGCGGCCGTCGGTCACGACCACGCCCGTGAACCACTTGTCCTTCTGCTGGAAACATTCGATGATCGGCTGTGCTGCCATGATCTCGATGTCATCCTGGTGGGCGGCAAGGCACAAATGGGTCGTGCGCGCCAATGCCTGTTCGATTGGCTCGCCGTCCGGGATGTAAATTTCGGCTGTGTCCAGATGGAATTTCATAAAGACTCCTTTTGTCATTGCGAGCGAGAAATACGAGCGAAGCAACACCTGCACTAGCACCAGGTGCAAGTGTCTCCTCGTTAGAATTGGAGATTGCTTCGGGCTCGCTTCGTCTTCGGGCTCTGCCCTCCGCTCAGCGCAAAGCCCTCGCAATGACGGATTATTTCACCACCGGCAAGCTCGCCGCCGCGACCGATTGACCCACGCGGCGGATTTTTTCATCGGGCAGATGCAGCTCGATCTTTTCGAGCAGCGCAGGGAACTCGGACTCAAAAACCTTCTTTGCACCCTCGATCAGCAAGTCACCGCCGCGACCCGAGGTGCAGCGACCCAGGATCAAAACGTGCCTGATATCGTAGAACTCAGCGTAATAAGCGATGCCATAGCCCAGATACACGCCCATGCTCTGCCAGATCCTCCGCGCGCCCTCTTCACCTGCCTCCAGTTTCTTCTGCACAAATTTCAGCTTCTCAGCATCAGTCACACCGCCAGGGATCTCGATGCCGGCCGAGGGTGCCAGCCTGAACACACACTGCTGTGAAAAATACAACGCGCCGCAGCCTTTATCCCCCGACCACTCATCGACCGGCGCGTCCGGGCGGTAATCGATTGGCGCAAACGCCAGCTCATTCAGCCAGCCCATGATGCGGCCTTCCAGGTTCACATAGCCAGCGGCTTCACTCGAGCCAAGCGCGATTCCCAGGATGCCGTTGTCATCGATAGACATCGAGCCTGCCAGCGCGGTCACATCCCCATCGTTGATGACCTCCAGCGGCACACCCATCTCGTCGCGGATCCGCACGAACATGTCCTTGATCTCGCCAAACCGCTCCAGTGGGACCCCTCGAAACAGGGAAGCCACCATCGGACGGTTGTCCACGTAAATGCCGGCCGAGCTCCCACCGATCGCGTCCAGGCGCGGCATTTTGCCAGCGGCGGTCTTGAGCGCGGCCATCACTTCGCGATAGTGATAGTCGGGATCAGTGTTGCGGCGCGGCTCCCAGATCACCTCTTCACTGTAAATGGGAGTTCCATCCACCACCGCGCTCACCTTGCGGTCCGAGGCGCCGAGGTCAAACCCAATGCGGCAGCCGTTCAGATTGCGGCCGAGCAGCTTTCCTGTCTCGCGCGAAGCGGGCACTTCATCCGCTTCACAAACGATCACCGAGAATTCCTTTTCATACACCTGAGTCCCCATGAACTGGAAATCGAACTTTTGCGCGCCGTCCGGCGCATACGCCTTGCGGATGTACTCACCAATCTGCTTCGGTCCGCCAATGTAGACGGTGTGTCCGCCGCGCTGCCAGAGCAGGAATTTCAGGATGCGCTCGATGTAGAAATAGTTGGATTCGAAATCGGGATGACCTTCGGGATATACACGGGTCTCGAAACGTGAGACTTCCCCAGCGCTTCTTTCCAGGCCGATCACTGCCCGCACGCCAACGGACCTGACCTGACGCCGAAAGTTTTGATTCGCCAGCACTGCCGGTCGGAAGGCATCATCCAGCGGCGGTTTGATTTTGGGTTCGATCAATTGCATGTTGGTTCTCCTGTGTAAGTCGTAATGCATGCTCAATGTACAGTCATGGGCGATGATACCATCACTGTGAAGTAAAAACCCATTAAAGGTTCTCCAGCCACTGCCGTTATGGATATATATCACGGGAATTATTCCGTGTCACAAAAATCTCCTTACAACATGTCACCCTGAACGACACTTGCACCGCACTGCGTTTGGTGCAGTGCAGGTGAGTGGGCGTAAGTTGCCCTGCGGCAGCGAAGGGTCTCGATTTTAGCCGTTGAGATGAAGAAGTGTAAGGCAGGTCATGTTATCCAGTAAAGAACCCGATTAGAGCGAGTGACTGTTGAACAGCGCGGTGCGCACCCTGGCAGGTAACGGAACTTTTGCCTGGGGATTGAGCCAGAGGATCACGGAGTCCACGGCTTGCAGTTGGGTCGCGCGCACGAGCAGGGCACTCAGCCGCTGATAGTGACGGAAGAAGTCGGCGCGGTCGCGAAACCCGTGCCTGTGCACTACAGCCGGGTCATCGGCCTCCGCCCGCTGCTGGATGCGGAGCATGACAGCGTTGAGTTCACTTTGGGTCAGGCGCGGAACATCGAGGCCGACCAGCAAAACATTACTGTGCTGCGGCAGGAGCTGCCCTAGTTTGCTGAACACCATATCTGAGAAGCGATCTTCCGGCAGAGGGACGGCGACAGTGGCAGCAGGTGATGATGTCAGTTGAGCTGCACGCAGCCGGGTGACCTCGACCATAAATACCAGACGGGTGGTAAAGCTGACCGCGAAGTCGGGGCTGCGTCCATGCCTTGGATGGTGGGTTTCATATGCCACACTCAGGGAGCGCTCCCGCAGCAGCAGGTAGGCTGTTTCCAGTTCGAGCTGAAGATCGCGCAAGCTTTCAGGGTCCTGGGCAGTGCGGACCTTCTTGCGGATTTTGGTGTGATAGGTGTTGACGAAGTCCGTGAAGCGGCGTGAGGAATTCAACCAGTCTGCCATGGGTGCAGCCTGGGGGTGGGATCCTCCATCGAAGAGGAAAGTAAGCAGATCATCCACTAACATCGCCGTGCTCTTGTAGGGACATGATACAGGAGTGTAATCACCTTTTCAGGGGCAGGTCAATCCTTTATCCCACGTTGACTTTAAAAGGTTCGCACGACTAAGATGCAGATGTAGCAGTCTCGCTGGGCGCAGGCGTCTCTGTCGGAGTTGGCGAATCGGTCGGGGTGGAAGTGGGTGTAAAGGAAGGGGTCGGCGTCGCGGTTGGGGTAACGGTAGGCGTGTCGCTGGGGGTAGGAGTAGGCGTCAGCGTGACGGCGGGCAGGTCGATGGGACCTTCCTCTCCCAGCCCGAGCAGCTCACGGAAGATCCACCCGCCCTCATACTGCTGAAGGTTCGGGTCGGTCTGGCCGGGCGCGATCAACAGCCAGGTCGCCTCTTCATTGCGGCCGCGGAAAGCCAGGCATTCACCCACCAGCAGAGGCTCGCCGATCGGCGCGTAAATGGTGCCGGGTCCAGAGCGCACGTTGATGCTGTTGGCATACAGGGAATTGACACAGAAGATCAGGATATCGAAAGGCGGCCGGGTCACTGTAGGCGTGGAGGTCGGCCGCGGGGTCAGCGTCTCTGTGACCGTGGAGGTGACCGTCAGGGTGACGCTCGGGGTGGGATTGGGCGTAGGTGTGTCTGTCGCTGTGAGGCTTGGGATGACGGTAAACGTCAATGACGGTGTGAGTGTGGGCGTGGAGACAGGTTGAGGGGTCGAGTTGCGCGCGAACACTAACACGGTCAAAAAAGTTAAGAGAATAAGTGTGAGGGTCAGCACGTACCAGCGCAGCGTACGCGGCCGGGTGCTGACCGGCGCGACAGGCTCGCCAGTATAGCCCAGGTCGCGCAGTAATGCATTAAGACTGTCTGTGTATCCATCCTCTGACGTGAAATCCAAATAGTTGATCGTATTCAGGGCGAAGGGCACAGTAGTCATCGTCAGCATGATCGGGATGATCCGCTTGCGCAGGGACAGCGCCTGGGTATATTCCTTTTTGACCCACTCCGACGCGACTCCATCCGGCGATAGTGCTACGATAAACGAGTCGCTCGACGCGATCGCCTCAGGGATGACGCGTACCCAATCGTCGCCTCCCCGCAGGTCGGTAATGTCCCACCAGACCTCATATCCGGCCTTTTCCAAATCTCCGGCCAGTTTGCGGGCGAAGCCAATGTCCTTGCGCGAGTAGCTGATGAAGAGTTTCTGCATGTTTTATCTATTCACAGATTAAACGACAGTTCAAAAGCGGCTGTTCCGCTGGCATTCCCCACTTTGGTACCATCGCACCGCGCATCCCGTTCGACATCACTGAATTGGATGATAAGTGTTTCGCTGGAGAATGTCGGGAAGGTTCCACCTGTATTCTGCAATCCTCACAATCATTACCGATTATAATGTTTTATGAAACCCAATTGAAATACATCTTTTACCAATTTCATAAGGAGGCAGACGTGGCAATTCGTAATGCGTCAGCAGTATGGAATGGGACGCTTAAAGAAGGCGACGGCACCATGCGGCTCGGGAGCGGCGCTTTTGAAGGTGCCTTTACCTTCGCATCCCGGTTCGAGGAAGGTGAAGGAACAAACCCGGAGGAACTGGTGGGAGCGGCCCAGGCCGGCTGTTTCTCCATGTATTTGGCAGCTGTGCTGACGGATGCTGGCTTTCCACCTAAGCAAATTCGAACCAGTGCCAAGGTTCATTTAGAAGAAGGGCCGCGGATTAACTTGATTGAACTCGACACCGAAGCCGAAGTTCCTAACATAGACGAGCAGACTTTTCGGCAAAAGGTGGATATCTCCAAGAAGAACTGCCCGATCTCGTTGGCATTGAGTGGACCGGAGCTTCAGGTAAATGCGCGGCTGGTGAAGTAGCTGCTCCATAGCCCATCTCCGCTGTGGAGGAAACGAAAAATACAACTGGCTATCGAGTCAAGGAAATACCAGGTGCAATTCCCTGGTGGACCATGCATCGGGTATTCTGCCCACGTTGATCACCAAAACAGCCTTTTTGAGTGAAGAATCGATTTCGAACTCCACATTTCCATCAACGTTCTCATCTCTTCCTGCAGCCAGGTTGAGATCATTCACAGGCGCTTTTCTTATATCTTCTGCAGCCAGGCGGAACGAATCACTCCAGAAGTTTACGCCTGCTGTAGAATCAGTCCAGACCCGAATACGCAGGTGTAAAAGGTGTTTGCCCGGGGAGGATGGCGCCCGCCAGGCGGATAAGATCGTGTATCGGATCTCCTCGCCGGATGGAGAAAATATAATAACTTCCGAACCATCCGGCAGCTGGACCGGCAACCTGGTCACGGCAGTGAATGTCGCCGGGGGAGTGGGCGTTTCCTGGGAAGTGGATTGTACTGACGGATCGGGGATATTTGATCCATTGCCGGTTATCTGATTGAACAATGGTATCCCAAGAATAAGGCCCAGGCATAAGATGGCAGCAAGAATCCCCGGTACGAGGAAGGCAGGCGTATTCCTTCTGCCCGTCTTTCCATACGATGCAGTGCTTTGAGGAAGTAGCTGAGTGGTTCCCCGCGTAGATATTGCCTGCCTGAGATCGGCATAAAATTCATCTTCAGGTAATTTCCCATTGCGCACATCATAATACTGTGTCGATTCCACAGCCAGCCAGGTCTCATCGCCTTCCAGTAATAATGGGAAGACAGGCTTTCTCTTTCTTTTCGCCCGCTGCAGTTCACTCTGCACCCAATCCGATGCAAATGAACGCGGAGACATGATCAATATGAAAGCATCACACGAATCCAGGTATTTTTGGATTGCCTGGGGCCATTGTGAACCATAATCGAGACGGGCATCGATCCAGACTGAGAAGCCCATGCTTTGCAGACGGTCTTCAAGTGCATGGGCATACTCGGTGTCTTTGTGACTGTAACTAATAAAAATATGACCCATATAAAGCCTCACTGCCAGGTGACTTAATTGAGTCCTGGACATAAATATTAGGCAGCCTTGAGCAGAGCTTTGAGACCCAGGCGTAGGTCCAGGTCGTGCAAGAAAGAGTAGAGAATTGCCAACTGATAGACAAACACGGCACTGAGCACAAACGGCTGGGTTGCCAATAAGACTTTCGTTGGCACAGCACCATGGACATCGAAAATAGCCTTGAAGTGTTGGTTGAAGTTTTCAATCGCAATCGATCGGGTTTTGTGCAGGATTTGACGTACCTGGACGCCATCATCGTGATGTGGATAGGGGTTGTTTTTGCCGGTACAGGAAGTGACCAGCATACAACCCGGCGATCACATTGGCGTACTAAGGCTTCATCATGATAATGTTGATCACCGAGCAGGAAGTGTCAGCCTGGAGGCAAGCATTCAATCAGGGTGGGTGCCTGTTCATTGTCAGCGACATTGGCTGGGGTTACTTCGGCAGCCAAAGGTAACCAAACGTTGCAGGCGGCGGTGACGACCAGGTGCAGTTTCCAGCCATAGACCCAGCCATGCCAGCCGGACTTGGTCCAATGGGCATCTGTATCAATGGAGGTCTGTGGCACTTCCCCTTTTTCACGATCCTTTGTGTGCCAGACACCGCCTCGTGCGCTGAGAACCGTGTTATCGATCGCAGCTGCGCAGGCGTTTTTGACCCCTACGCCAAGCAGTGCCAGCAAGAAACATCCCAAACAGGCGATTTGAGCCGGAAGCGTAGCCGGAATGGCAGCCAGACGACGTTCCCAGGTCCGTCGACACGCAAAGCGCCCGTCTGGTAAGGACAATTCTTGCCGCAACACCTGCATCTCCGCAGTGGGTTGCGCCAAGATCGCCAGCAAGCCAGAAGGAGTGTGTACTGGTTGAACAATCATAATCACCAACGCTTTCAAAAACAGCCGGTCTGGATAGGTCTTCGGATGCCCTCGTTTGCGCTGAACAGGTTCGGGTAGCATCGGGATCAGGTCAATCAATCCAACCAGGATAACGAGCAGACTGTCTTGTGGTACCCTGTGACTGCCTCCGTAGAGTTTGGTCTGGTACCCTCTATCTTACGGATGCAGCCGCGCTTGTTCAACCCTGAACTTGCGCGGTTTGATTTATGTCCGGGCCTCATTACTCAGGTCAGATATCATCTTGATCCTGCGTCCATGTTTTAACGATATTCTTTCCCCCTGTCACAGTGGATTAATCAAACGCTGGTATAAGAAAGCCAGCTTAATACCTTTACCGTTTGCATATATTCTCAGTGACTTGACTTTGGAGGTATCGCCATGGTAAAGAAACTTTCCCGCAGAGACGCACTGAAAGTGGGGGCGATTGGAATGCTGGGCGGGCTGGCAGCCTGCTCTCCCGCGGCACGGGCGACGGAAGCCTTGTTGCCTACGTATGCTCCTTTCCCCACGAATACATCTGTTCCAGCCGCCACATCCGCGCCTGGCACAACGCCTACTGCCGGTCCAATGATCGATACACTGATCAATGATATGGCAAGTCGGGCTACACTTTATCTTGATTCCCTGGATGAGTCGCAGCGAACAAAATCCACGGATGCCTTCAACGATCCCGAGATGACGCGCTGGCACTGGACGACGCCCGGAAACTTTCCACGTAATGGCCTGCCACTGCGTGAAATGGGGGCCTCGCAACGGGATGCGGCATTTGCTATGTTACAGACCAGTCTATCCAGCTATGGATTGCAGAAGTCGCTGGATATCATTTCCCTGCAGCACGACCTGGGCAACGACCCCGAGCTGTACTATGTGACCGTGTTCGGTACGCCGGGCGTCGAGCCCTGGGGCTGGCGCTGGGAGGGACATCACCTCTCGCGACGCTTCAATGTGATCAATGGGCAGCTTTCGGTCACACCTTTCTTCCTCGGCGCCTGGCCGACGGTCAACAATGCCGGGCTGAAAGCCATGGAACGCGAGGAATGGGCGTCGCGCGAGCTGGTGACTTCCCTGGATGATGGACAGCGCGCCGCTGCCGTGTTTGACCAGAGGGCCCCTGGACGACATTTCACCCAGAACAATGCCTACGTCTCCCCTTTGGAGAATATTGGAGTTGCAGTGTCCCAGCTGAATACCGATCAACAGACACTGGTCATGGATATCATCCACAAATATCTCGACACCCTGCCCGACCTGGTCGCCGCCTCGCACCTGGAGCGACTGCAGGCTGCCGGCTTCGAGAACATAACCTTCGCCTGGGCCGGACCGTTCGAAGCGCAGCATCCATATTATTACCGTCTGCAGGGTCCCAGCTTCTTAATGGAACACGATAACACACGCAACCGGGGCACGCACATCCACAGTGTCTGGCGCGACTTTGCCGAAGACTTCGGGCAAAGCTTTTAGCAGACGTGTCCCTCTGAGGGAACCGGTGGTCGAGTAAGGCTGAATGCCTTTCTCAGCCCGTATCTGCTTTTTGAACCACGGAGTCACGGAGACACTGAGAATCTAAAAAACTCCGTGTCTCGGTGTCTCCGTGGTTAGTCTCTTTTCATGATTATTATTTTTGAGAATAGTTGTAAACACTCCTTATGACGCGTCCTCCAGCATGGCGAAATATAGTAGTACATATTATTGCAATTTTGCCTTTATTGCTTACCACGTATGAATATTTCACCGGGACCCTGCCCATCGTCCTGGACCGCCACCTGGTCATCCGCTTTGGCGCGGCAGGAATGGCATTACTCGTCGCATCGTTTTCGATCACACCCATCAGCATCTTAACTGGCAAAACGAATCTAAAACCGATTCGCCGTCCGCTAGGGGTGTATGGGTTTTGTTACATTGCTTTACATCTGCTGGCGTATGCCTGGCTCAGCAATTACTTCGAATGGGGTTTGATTCTACGGGATATCGGCGAGCGCCGCGCCATGAGCGTTGGGCTGCTGGCGTTTGCACTCCTGATTCCCCTGGCGCTCACTTCCACAAATAGCTGGCAAAGGCGGTTGGGCCGGCGCTGGAAACAACTGCATCGTTTAGTGTATTTTGCCGTGCCGCTCAGCCTGCTGCATTACTTTTGGCTGGAACGTGACATTTACGACTGGGTCCTTGTGTATACAGCATGGGTGGCCGTCTTATTTGCAATACGCCTGCCTGCAATAAGGAGGGTGATCGCACGCAGGCGTCAACAGTCAAAAATAGCAGAGGGCGAGATAAAGACAGAAATTGAATGAAAAGTTTTGCCAGCAGTCAGATTGGTGGCAGTGCAACTGCCACCATATCGTGGGTTATCACAGCAATCCCGGGAAGCTAAAATCTTTTAGATTTCTAATACTCCTCTACCCTTCATCCACTTGACAAAAACTTAACTGAGGCATAAAGTTAAGTCTACTTAACTAAAAGCAGGCTTAACTATGTCCGATCAAACCCCATTTTCTCAAATTACCCACCAATGGATGGATATTTTCATGCAGCGTTCCTGGCGCGCCTGGAACCATTTAGCCAAATCGAGTGGATTATCGATGCCGCAATTCAGTATTCTGATGAAGGTGTATCATCGCGGGAATTGCGCGATGGGTGATATCAGCGAGCACTTTGATATTACGAACGCGGCCGCCAGCCAGCTGGTCGATAAGCTCGTACAAGGAGGCTTGATCCAGCGTGCGGAAGATCCACAGGACCGTCGAGCCAAAATATTAAACCTCACCGAAAAGGGCAGGAAGTTTATTCAACAGGGTATTGAGGAACGCCATCGCTGGGTGGATCAACTGGCTGGAAAGCTCACAACGGAAGAACGCCTCAAAGTCGCGGAAGCTCTGCAGATCATGACTCGAGCCGCCAAAGACCTGGATGCAGAACTTGTCCAACCGGTCACCTGATCTCCCAAAACCTTCACACTCAATTCATAAGCAAGTTCTAAACTCTATCCATCTCTAGTCTCCAGTTACCACTTACGAATTATGCCAAAAGGAATAAATGCAGACCACCCTCACTCGATCTCAAGCCCGCGCCCGTCCCAAACGCTCCTCCTTTACGGGCATTGGGCGCGCCCTCCGCTACCTGGTTCGCTATAGAAGCCAGGCGCTGTTGCCGTACATCTTCCTGGTCATTGCCACCCTGGCGCAGCTGGCAGTGCCGCGCCTGATCGGCAACATCCTCGACGCGGTCACGAGCGGTTACACAGCCAACCAGATTTTACAGGCTGTCGAAAATCTCCCGACTGGCCTTGTCGAAGCCGCGCTGCCGAAGATTCTCGAGCTTACAGGCAGGGATGCGTTCATGACGCTCGACCAGCTGCGGGTCCAGTTGGAGGCGGATGTGGCGAACGCGCCGCGTGCCCTTGTCAACGCGCTGATCTTCATCTTCATCTTTGCCGCAGTACGCGGTATCTTCGCCTTCCTGCAGGCGTTCTGGGCGGAGAAAAATTCGCAGTCTGTGGCATACGACATCCGCAATGAGCTGTACGCCAAGATCCAGACCCTGTCGTTCTCGTATCATGATCGCAACCAGACCGGGCAGCTGATGATCCGCGCCACCGACGATGTGGAAAAGGTCCGCTTATTCATCGGTCAGGGATTGCTGCAACTGGTCGGCGCGATCATCCTGCTCACAGGCACGGTCATCATTTTGTTCTCGACCAATATCAGGCTCGCCTGGACAGCCATGCCGATCCTGCCGATCGCGCTGGTACTGTTCATGATCTTTGGGGCGCTCAGCCAGCCGCTGTTCGCCAAAGTGCAGCAGAAACTTTCGACGCTCAACACCATCCTGCAGGAAAACCTGGCAGGTGTGAAGGTGATCAAAGCCTTCACCCGTGAGAAGCAACAGCAGGCAAAATTTCGGACTGCTGCGGACGACACGATGAACCAGGCGATCACGGTTGCGCGCCTCTTCACCTTTCTGTTCCCGCTGGTGTTCCTGGTGGCACAGCTTGGGCAGGCCGCCGTGTTGTACGTGGGCGGTACGCAGATCATTCTGGGTCTGCTCACGCTCGGCGAGTGGCAGGAATTCTCGATGTATCTGCTGTACCTGTTCTTCCCGATAGCTCAGTTTGGATTCATCATCACGCAACTCGGGCAGGCGTCTGCTTCGGCGGAACGTGTCTTCGAGATCCTCGATACGAGGAATGACATCACCGACAAGCCGGATGCGATCACCCTGCCCGACGTCAGCGGTACTGTGAAATTCGAAAACGTCACCTTCCGCTATTTTGGCAGAGGTGAGCCAGTGCTGAAGAACGTCTCGTTCACGGCCAGCCCGGGCGAGACGATCGCCCTGCTCGGCGCGACCGGCTCAGGCAAGACCACCATCATTAACCTGCTGCCGCGCTTTTATGATCCCAGCGAGGGCGCCATCACCATCGACGGCCATGACCTGCGGGATGTGAAGCTTGAGTCGCTCCGTTCGCAGATCGGGATCGTCCTCCAGGAGACAACATTGTTCAGCGGCACCATCCGTGAGAACATCGCCTTTGGCAAACCGAATGCCTCGCAGGAGGAGATCGAAGCCGCTGCCATCGCTGCGCAGGCACACAATTTCATCACATCTTTCCCGGACGGTTACGACACGCATGTGGGCGAACGCGGCACGACTTTATCCGGCGGGCAAAAACAGCGCGTCGCCATTGCCCGCGCTCTCCTGCTCAACCCCCGCATCCTCATCCTGGATGACTCTACCTCCAGCGTGGACTTCAACACCGAAGCCCAGCTTCAAAAGGCGCTCGAAGTCCTGATGAAGGGACGCACGTCCTTTGTCATTGCGCAGCGCATCAGCACCGTGATCGACGCCGACAAGATCCTTGTCCTGGACAAGGGCGAAATCGTCGCTGAAGGCAAACATCACGACCTGATCGAAGATAGCCCAGTCTACGCGGAAATTTATAACTCCCAGATCGTGGCGCATGAGCAGGGCGCCGAGGGCTCAAGGGAGGTGCAGCCATGATGGGCCGTGATCTTTTCAAACAGGAGACCCTGAAAGCCAGTAACGTGGGCGCCACTCTGGCGCGCCTGGGCGGTTATTTCGGCAAATTCTGGTACATGCTGGTGATCGTTCTGCTGCTTATCTTTGTCTCGACCTGGACCCAGGTGATCACGCCTGAGCTCATCGGGCAGGCAACCGACTGCTTCCTGGTGCCGATGGGAGGACAGGCAGCCTCCTTCGGACCTCTTGATGCCCAGGCTGAGAATTCCGAATCTGCCTGCTGGCTTACGACAAGCGACCCCGCCTCGCTGACGTTGTCTCGCCGCTTGATCTATAACGCCTATACCTGGAATGATTATCCCCCGCCCGCGGACATCGCTTCCATGTCGAATGCGGAGCGCATCGAAGGTTTGGGACGCCTCATCCTGGTCATGGTCGGACTCTATATACTGGGAGCCATCCTGACCGGCCTGACCTTCTTCTCTATGTCCTGGGTGGGTCAGCACGTGCTCCGCCAGCTGCGCTTAGACGTGTTCAAGCACTTGCACGAGCTCTCGCTCAGCTATTACTCTGAGCACGAGGCCGGCGATTTGATGAGCCGCATCACGAACGACACCTCCGCCATCGAGCAGGCGGTCTCCTTCGCCTTAGTTAATGTCTTCAGTGGAATCCTTTTACTGGTATGGGTGGCATACAACATGCTCACAACCAGCCTGGTCTTTGCCCTGCTTTCGCTAGCCATTGCGCCGGTCATGTTCTATGCCACCCTGTATTTCTCGGCGCAGGCGCGCAAAGCCTTCCGCACCTCCCGTAAGGAGATCGGCAACGTCAACGCCGAGCTGCAGGAGAGCATTTCTGCCGTCCGTGAGGTGCAGGCGTTCAACCGCGCCGATGAGAACATCGAGCAATTCAAGGAAGTCAACGCTGCTAACCGCGATGCCAATGTGCGGGCGGTGTCGTTTACTTCTGCACTGGGGCCGACCCTGGAGGCACTGTCCTACGTTGCGCTGGCCATCGTCGTCGGCGTGGGAGGCTGGGCGCTGCTGACCGGGCAGACCCTGCTTGGCTCCACCGTCACCTTTGGCCTGGTGATCACTTTCCTGGCATACGTCCAGCGCTTCAACCAGCCCATCCAGCAGATCGCCGTCTTATGGACGAACATCCAGAACGCCATTGCCGGCGTCGAGCGGATCTTCGGCATCCTGGATGAAGAGGTTGCCGTAGCCGACCAGCTCTCTGCGCGACTCATGCCGCCCATCCAGGGACTCGTGGAGTTTGACAAAGCCACCCATTCCTATGAAGATGGCGTGCCCGTATTGAAAGATGTTTCGTTCACCGCCCAGCCCGGGCAGACGGTTGCGATCGTCGGTCCTACAGGTGCAGGCAAGACGACCATCATCAACCTGCTGCCGCGCTTTTACGATGTGACCAGCGGCTCGGTGAAAATCGACGGCATCGACGTCCGTGATGTGACCATGAACTCGCTTCGTGAGCAGATCGGCATTGTCCTGCAGGATACCTTCCTGTTCAGCACCAGCGTAATGGAAAATGTCCGCTTTGGGCGGCCGGATGCGACCGACGAGGAGGTGCTGGCGGCGATCAAGTTAGCCAACGCCGATTCGTTCATCGAGCGCCTGCCCGACCAGGTTCAGACCGTCCTGGGGGAACGCGGCTCGGGTCTTTCGCAGGGACAGCGCCAGCTGCTGTCGATCGCCCGCGCTGCACTCGCAGACCCGCGCATCCTCATTTTGGATGAAGCCACCTCCAGCGTGGACACACGAACCGAGCGGCTCATCCAGAAAGCGTTCGACCAGCTGCTCAAGGGACGCACAGCTTTCGTCATCGCGCACCGCCTGTCCACCATCCGCAACGCGGACATGATCCTCGTGCTCCAGGATGGACAGATCATCGAACGCGGCAAACACGATGAGCTGCTGGCAAAGGAAGGCTTCTATTATGATCTGTATATGAGCCAGTTCAAGAAGCAGGAGGAAATGGAAATGATTGCCTGATCGCTGGTCGAGTAGTCTCGCATGCTCTCGCGGGACGTATCGAGACCACAGTCAGTAAGTCCTTGCCAGATCGGTGAGGGCTTTTTGTTTAAGCGATACAATTTCATTAACTCGAAAAAGACTTTTGCAATCTCCCGGGAGGAAGTGATGACCGCATCGCCCGCATTCGCCTATCTTGAGCACAATCACGACAGATTTCAAGCGGAACTGATCGAGCTCCTGCGCATCCCATCCATTTCGCGTGACCCAGCCTATAAAGAGGATGTGGACAAGGCTGCCCATTGGCTGGCAGACAAACTTGTCTCGATGGGTCTCGACAATATGGAGATACTTCCCACTGCGGGACATTCGGTCGTGTATGGCGAATGGCTGAATGGCGGAAAGTCTGCGCCTACAGTATTGATCTATGGCCATTACGATGTGCAATCGCCCAAGCCATTGGAGGATTGGGAGAGTCCGCCTTTTGAGCCAGCCATCCGCAATGACAACTTATATGGGCGCGGTGCTTCGGACATGAAGGGCCAGGCGATGGCGGCGGTCAATGTTGTGGAGGCGATCATAAGGACCGAAGATCTGCCAATCAACATCAAGTTCTTAATCGAGGGCGAGGAGGAGATCGGCTCGAAACATCTGAACGATTTCCTTGCTGCATATCGCGAAAAACTGGCCTGTGACTTTTCCCTCAACACGGATGCAGGCGGCATGCCCGATGCAGAAACTCCCTCGATCTGTTATGGCCTGCGCGGCGGAGCAGGTTTTTTGCTGCAGGTGTTTGGCCCGCAGCATGATCTCCATTCAGGTGAGTATGGCGGGGTCGTGGAAAACCCAATCCATGTGTTAAGCAAAATCATCGCGGGCTTGCACGACGAATATGGGCACGTTACCCTGCCGGGCTTTTACGACAGAGTCCGCGAAATCGACGAGGAGGAGCATGCCGAACTTGCAAAACTTCCCTTTGATGAGGCCTTCCTGTTGAAACATTCCGGGGCGCCCGCCCTGTGGGGCGAACCGGGCTTCGTCCCCGCTGAACGGATCGGCGCGCGTCCTACAATGGATGTCCTCCATTTCGAAGCCGGGCAGCCGAAATCTGCTATCCCGGCCAGAGCAGAGGCTCTGATCTCTTTCCGGCTTGTCCCCGATCAGAATCCTGCTGAGGTGGAGATGCAATTCAGAGGCTATCTGGAGAAGAATTTGCCTCCCACCGTGACATGGCAGCTCGAACGGCAGGCCGGGGGACCGGCGATCATTACTGACCGAAAAATGCCCGCTGTGCGCGCCATGAGGCTCGCGCTTGAGACTGCCTTCGGAAAAGCGCCTATCTTTCAGAGAGCCGGCGGCGGGATCGGCGCTGTCTTGATGCTTAAAAACACCCTGGGAATTGATTCTGTCCTAACCGGGTTCTCGCTGTATGATGATAATTTCCATGGTCCCAATGAGAAGCTGCATTTACCCACCTGGAAGAAAGGCATGACTGCGCTTGTCCATTTTTTCCATCATCTGGTGGATCAATCATGATGGCTTTAATTCTCTCACCTGAAACCTGACACCTGAGACGAAAAACAATGGTATCCTTAATCAACTTCACCGTCGGAGCCATCCCATGTATATTGCCATCGAAGGGGTCATCGGAGTCGGTAAGACCACCCTCGCCCGCCTTCTTCAAAATTCGTTTGACGCTGAAATCCTTCTGGAAGTCTTCGAGGAGAACCCGTTCCTCTCGGACTTCTACAGCGACCGAGAGCGATATGCCTTTCAGACGCAGATCTTCTTCTTATTGAGCCGCTATCACCAGCAGCGGCGCACCGTCCAGGATCTGCTGGCAACCGGCCAACACCTGATTGCCGATTACACCTTTGCCAAGGATGCACTCTTTGCCCGCATCAACCTTAAAGGTGATGAGCTCGACATGTACTACAGGGTGCATGAGGCGCTTGCAGAAAAGATCGAGAAGCCAGACCTGATCGTCTACCTGCAGGCCAGCACCGACGCCCTCATGCAGCGCATCGCACTGCGTGACCGTCCCTACGAGCGGCAGATGGAGCGCTCCTACATTCACGAGCTCAACCTGGCGTATGATGACTTTTTCTCAAAACCTTTTGACCATACACCTGTTTTAACCATTGAGACAGACCACCTGAACATCCTCCAGACCCCCGAACATCTACGGTGGATCGAAAACCGCATCCGGCAAAGTCTCAACCTGCCTCCGTTCCAGCAGACCCTGCCGCTGGCATAGCTTTGTTCTACCGCCGTGCGCGGCGGGGTGAACCCAAGGATTACTTATGCGAGTCACGCGTGAATCACTGATCCGAATCGCAAAAGAGACCGTGCAGCAGCGCGTCTTCAACGACTACGCCATCATCGCCGCGTACCTGACCGGTTCACTCGTGCAAGATGACATCGAGCCAGTCCTTGGAGGGACGGCGGATATCGACATCATTTTTATCCATGCCGTTGATCCGCCGCAGCGCCGCGAGTTTGTAAAACTGACACCCGATTTCCACGTGGACATCACTCACCGTGCCAGGACCGAATTCAAGCGTCCGCGCGAATTGCGTGTGGATCCGTGGCTGGGCTGGGAGATGTACGATCCCCTGCTGCTCTTCGAGCGTGAGAAATTTTTCGAGTTCCTGCAGGCCGGCTTGCGGGCCGGGTTTGAGTTCAACGCTCCTGCACCCGCTCTGCAGCGCTCTCGCATCCTGCTCGCCCAGGGGCGCCAGAGCTGGCGTGACCTGCTCGAGGTCAGTGATCAGGTCACGCCCCGCGACGTGGAATTATTTATGAAGTCCCTGTTCCACGCGGTCAACGCGGTGGCAGAGCTTTCGGGTCCTCCGCTGCAGGACCGCCGCCTGATGTTGGAGTTTGCACCGAGGGCCGAGACAGCCCGTCGTCCGGGCATGAACGCAGGGCTGGTCGGCCTGATGGGTGGGTCCGGACTGGACGCGGGCCAGGTCCGCACCTGGATGCCGGATTGGAAACTCGCCTTCGAAGGCGCAGCCGAGAACTCCCGCGCCGACATGCGCATCCATCCCTCACGGCTGAACTACTACGAGAAGGCGATCCGCTCCATGCTGGAGAGTGAGTCTCCGCAAGCTGTATTGTGGCCCCTGATGCAGACCTGGACCCTGGCAGTGGAGGTCCTGCCCGATCACGCCGTGGAGACCTGGCGCTCCGCCTGCAGTCAGCTTGGTTTTACCACCCTCGGTTTCGAAGACCGCGTTCAGGGACTCGACCAGTTCCTCGACGAAGTGGAAGCCCTGCTCGACGAGCTTGCCACAGAGCACGGCCTGGAGACTTCGACGAGTATATAATATGTCATTGCGACCTTCGGGAAGCAATCTCCCGGTAAGCCAGCTATAGAATTTGGAATACACCTAATCGTTTAATAATGGAGCAGAGCAGTCTACAAGTTATATGGAGATTGCTTCGCTCCACTCGCAATGACACTTTATAAGAGGATGATTGATGACCCGCGATGAAGCCTTAGCCCTTGTCCGTGATTATGTAAAAAATGAAGGTCTTGTGCGTCACATGCTGTCAGTGGAGGCCGCCATGCGCTTTTACGCCGAGAAGTTCGCCGAAGGTGCAGGTGTTCTTCCTGCCGAGGACCCGGAGCGCTGGGGGCTGATCGGCCTGCTCCACGACTTTGACTGGGAGATCCACCCCACCCTCGACCAGCACCCGCAGGATGGCGCGCCGATTTTGAGCGAGCGCGGTGTCCCGGAAGATATCATCCAGGATATACTCAGTCATGCTGACCATCTGAACATGCCGCGCGATACACTGGTCCGCAAAGCGATCTGTGCCTGTGATGAGATCACCGGTCTGATCACCGCGGTCGCGCTGGTGCGTCCGTCACGTTCGCTGTATGATCTGGAGCCTTCGTCGGTCAAAAAGAAATGGAAGGACAAGGCTTTTGCTGCGGGAACATCCAGAACAGAAATGGAACATGCCGCTCAGGAATTCGGCGTTGAGCTGTGGGAACATGTGGGGAATGTCATTACTGCGATGCGCAGGATCGCGCCAGAATTGGGATTAGAGGGGAATATTCATCAGTAATTCATAGGAACCGGTGGCGCAGTGTAATTGAGATTGGCACGATAATATTTGTAAAGCGACATTCTTGTCGCCTGCGAACATTGGATTTCACGGCGCTCGCACGGACAATACCTTTGGC
>DATFET010000399.1:0-2856 GCA_035250835.1 Anaerolineales bacterium | reverse complement strand
TGAATCGAGGGACCAACATTGGATTAAGTTCCCGGACGTCCGCATTGTTCGAGATGTATACAGAGTCGCCCGTCGGCCCTGAAGAGCGGGAACGATTGGTAAAGGAATTACAGGAGAACGTCTGGTCAGAAGAAGACAGGGCACTCATACTTTCAGCCCTGCAGAGCATGATCGAAGCAGATGGAAAAATAACGGAGGAAGAGAAAGCCGTCCTGAATGATATAACAGCCAGGATCGAGTCTGTGAATACCGGTTTTTTGGGTGATATGGGACGCCTGGTAGGGGGTGCAATGCATAGACGCTCGAAAGCGGTTAGCAGCGCTCCCAACCGTGAAAGGTATTTTGAGGATTATCTTAAGAATAAAGTCTATTATGAGATGCGCCGCCGGCTGGACCTGGGCGAAGCAAATCTGGAAATTCCAGAAGATGAGCTGCGAAAACTGAGCTTGATAGGTGGATTGATGGCGCGTGTTGCAAAAGTGGACAAGATTGTCCTGGAAGACGAGATGAATAAGATTCGGTCGATGCTGAAATCGGACTGGGGTCTCTCAGACGAAGCAGCAGCATTCGTGACCGAAGTGGCAACGTCTGACGCCAGCGCGGATATGGATTATCTGCGTATGTCTCGTGAGTTTCTGGAAGTCACAATACCTGCCGAACGCGCCAACCTACTGGATATTCTATTCGCTGTGGCGAATGCAGATGGGGCGATCACAAGCGCAGAACGTCATGAAATCCATAAAATTGCAGATTATCTCCTGATGAGCTCCGATAGTGTAGAGGCAGCTTATTCGAAGGTGGCAGACTAAGCAATGCTGAGCAAGAGACTAGTGCGAACTCAGCTTATTAGGGAGCTTTGCGGTTCAGGAACGCAAAAATCCCTCTCCAGACCAGCATCCCAAGCGCGGATGTAGCACTAAGAATAACCGCAAAGATCGGGATGATCGGCGCATCGAGGATCAACCCACGCATGACAGCGGCGAGCGGCGCGGCAAAGATCATCCCAAGTGCGGGACGCCATAGTTGTTTTGGATCGGATACTATTTCCGACCGGAAAAGTCCCATTGCCGGAGCAAGCAGGAACCACGAAATCACGAGCGGGAAGAAGAGCGCGGCCATGCGCGGCAGAAAGGAAAGTTCCGCTGCACCGTGGGTGGCGAAACCGATGAGGGTGACCAGTGCAATGGCGAGAGTATCGCCGAGAATGAGATATTTTTTCATCTGGGTCATGCAGGGATAGGCGGCTGCCTATCCCTGTAAATCATGATTCATTCCTCAAGGCTGGGAACAACAGAACCTCGCGGATGGAATGCTTGTCGAGCAATAACATCGCCAGGCGGTCCACACCCATCCCGAAGCCGCCGTTTGGAGGCATGCCGTAACGCATGGCGCGCAGGTAATCCTCGTCCAGAGGATGCTTTTCCTCGTCGTCGGCAGCGTAGTCGCGGCCCATTTCGAGGAAACGCTGTTCCTGGTCGAGTGGATCGTTCAGTTCGGTGAAGGCATTGCACAACTCGAAGCCAGCCGTATAGCCTTCGAACCGCTCCACGGTCATCGAGTCACCCGGGATGGACTTCGCCAGCGGCGAGATGTCGCGCGGGTAGTTATATAAAAACGTCGGCTGGATCAGGGTCGGCTCGAGGAATTCGCTGAGCAGGAAATCGATTATTTTACCGCGCGTCAGCTTCGGATCGAGCATCTTATTCGGGTGCTTTGCCTTGATCGCTTTGAACAGCTCATCCGCCGTCTTATATTCTGCAAAATCTATGCCGCTGGTCTCGAGGATTCCCTGGCGCATCTCCAGTCTCTTCCAGGGAGGCGTCAGGTCGATGTCATTGTGCTTATATGTGATTTTCTGGGTTCCCAGCACCTGCTGCGCGGTGTAGGAGACCATCTGCTCGGTCAGTTCCATGACCTGCAGATAATCGGCATACGCCCAGTAGAATTCAAGCTGGGTGAATTCGGGGTTGTGCTTGAATGAGACACCCTCATTACGGAAGTCGCGCCCAATCTCGTAAACTTTCTCGAGATTGCCCACGAGCAGTCTCTTCAAATATAGCTCGAAAGAGATGCGCAGGTACATGTCCTGTTCGAGTTCGTTATGGTGGGTCACGAACGGACGCGCCGCTGCGCCCCCATAGAGCGGCTGTAGGATCGGTGTCTCGACTTCGAGAAAGCCTTTACTGTCCAGAAAAGCACGCAATGCCTTGACGATGGCCGCGCGCTTGTGGAAGGTCTCACGGACTTCAGGGTTGACTGCCAGGTCAGCATAGCGCTGGCGGGCGCGCAGCTCGGGATCCTCCAGCGCGGCGTGGCGAACCACTGTTCCATCCGCGAGGGTCTCATCCTTGGCTGCCGGGAGCGGGCTGACAGACTTGGCGAGCAGTTTGAACTCGTGGACGTGCAGCGTGACCTCGCCGGTCTTGGTTCGGAACATCACGCCGCCCGCCTGAATGAAGTCGCCGATGTCGAACATTCTGTTGAAGAAATCCAGGCCTTCCTTCCCCACTTCGTTCATGCGGAAGAAAAGCTGGACTTTGCCCTCACCATCCTCGATATGCGCGAATGAGACCTTGCCCATCGCCCGCGTCGCGCGGATACGTCCCGCCAGAGTGGCTTTGACCTCCCTGCCATCCTTCTCTGCGGATTCAAATTCAGCGATCGCCTCGACGCTGGTATGTGTGCGCTGAGCACGCGTCGGATAGGGTTCGATCCCTTCGGCGCGCAATTCCTCCAGCTTCTGCAAACGTATTTTTTCAAGTGAGTTGTATTCTGTCATGATGATTGCTCCACCCCTCCCTGGCATCCTCATATTTTATAAAATAAAGGATGGTTGGGTGGGGCAAAATAAAAACC
>DATFET010000039.1:0-2647 GCA_035250835.1 Anaerolineales bacterium | reverse complement strand
AGAGTAGTTTGGTTTACTCTGCCAAAACATTGATGGTAATACTGCCGCTGCTCGTCGATACATTGAACTCACTACCACCACCGATCATGGTTCCCTCCTGTTCGGCCTCGTTCAGGTCGCCTGAGAGGGTTACTGTGATCGGGATTTCGGACCTGATTTTTCCGAAATCTGTATCGAGGTTCACGTTGAGCGCTGAGTCGGCGGGGATAGAAACATGGATCTCCCCGAAGTCCGAATGGATATTGTGCGGGCCTTCGCCGAGGGTGCCTGCAAAATCAACTTCGCCGCTGTTTGTATTCAAGTCGAGCGTTGCATTTTCTGCATTCGTAATCGTGATGCTGCCGAAGCCTGACTGTGCTTTCACTGAACCCTGCATGCCATCGATGAAAATAGTCCCGCTATCCGTTTGTAAATTGAAGGATGCAGCTGTCACATTTTCGAGATCGATGTTGCCAAAACCACTCTCCACGGTCAGCTCACCGTCGATATTCACAGAAGAAACATCTACGGCTCCACTTTGGGTCGAGATTGTCAGTGAGTTGGCTGAACTGTTCGCGAAGCTCACATTCCCGAACCCCGATGCCAACTCCATGTCCCCCGATGCCCGCACGTCATCTACTTCCAGCGCGCCGCTGTTCGAGTTGATGACGATGTCTGCTCCTGTGACTTTTGAAAGAGAAATGGTCCCGAAGCCGGAGTCCAAACGGATATTGCTATTCCCGGCCCGGATGGAACTGGCATCCACACGCCCACTCTGGGTTTCGACATTCAATTCGCCTGCCAGGTTTTCCAGGTCTATATCGCCAAAACTATTGACAATCGTTACATCGCCTTCCGTGCCGGAGACATTCACTTCGCCAGTGCCTGCATCCACATCCACCGTCACCCCAGCCGGAACGGTGACGATAAAATCCACCGTGTTAATGTTGTTACTGAAATTCATTGACTCGGGGATTGCATAGGTAAGTGTAATGGCGTTGCCGTTCTGTTCAATGGAGTATTGGACTCCTTTCACTTCCGCATCTGCCCGTGCCTGGGAGGAGTCATATGCCGTCTTGATCGCTTTGACCTGGACGTCCTCCACATCTGCGCCTGTGATGGTGACATTGCCTGCTTCGGAAGTCACACCCAGGGTGATCGGTTTTTCGGAATCCACTTTAAGGGTTTTGCTTTCCTCCAGCACCGAGGAGATATTCCGCACGTCGAATGGGTCGTTGGTTGCGAAGTTGTTTGACGCGATGCGAAAGAAAGCCACTGCGACGATGCCCATGCATACCAGGGTGAGTGCTACAATCAAAAGTCCAATGATTACAGGTCGTTTCATACTGAATTCTCCTTGTTTTGTTCTCACTTCGTTGGACAAGCGATCAGCAAAAAAGTTTCAAATTTCCTACTTTTGAAACTTTCCCCGTTTTTCCCTGTCTAACCTCTTGAAGGAAACCCTGCGTGGATCGTGAACAATCCCTCATCCGGCGGGCGCAGAAAGGCGATCAGGATGCTTTTGCTGCGCTGGTGGAAGAGCACCAACGCTATGTCTACAACCTTGTTTTTCGGGTCTTAAAGGATGAAAACGAAGCCCTCGATCTGACGCAGGAGACATTTGTCCGTGCCTGGACAGCGCTGCCCAACTTCCGCGGGCAGTCACAATTCCGTACCTGGTTGTATCGGATCACCACCAACCTTTGTTACAACCGGCTGCCCAACCTGCGGCGTTCCCTGAATGATCTCGGCGATGATGTCATGGAAAATATCCCTGAAGCTTCCTTGGCATTTGACAACCCCGCCCGTGACTTTGAATCAACTGAAACCCGAAAGTATTTGCATCGAGCCATTGAAGCACTGGATGAAAACTACCGCCTTCTGATCACCCTCCGTTATCAAAACGAGCTTTCCTATGAAGAGATCGCATCCACCCTCAACCTGCCGCTGGGAACTGTCAAAACGGGCATTTTTCGCGCCAAGGAACAGCTCCGCAAATCGCTTGCCCATTTGGAGGAATCATGGATAAACACATAGAAGACGCTCTGATCGAAGATGCATTGAAATCCCAACCGCTGGCACTCATGCCGCGCAGCATTACTGCGGATGTCATGGCTCGCATTCAGGAAAACTCTCGTCCCGCTCTTCTTACATGGAGTGATTTTGCGCTCAACCTGGTGATCGCCTCCTGTGTTGGCGCGTTGTGGTTTGCCTCGCAGAACCTGCCTCCGATTCTGTTAGCCAAACTTCGCATCCAGAGTATTTTGCTGTATCAGGATTTTCTGGTGAATATTCGCTGGCTCGTCCCCGCGCTGCTCTTTGGATTAGCAGCAATTTTTGCTGCCACCACGATTCCTTTCCTGCTCAAAATGACAATGGACCATAGACAATAGACCACTCGCGTCCATTAGTCCAATTTCTGCAGGATGTGACTGACCGCCGTGGATGCAGGTCCGCCCAGGGACTGGATCAAGGCGGTCTTTGCGTCCGGGACCTGGTTCGCCTTCGCCTGACCCCGCAGCTGGGCGACCGAGTCCACAGCCTGATACACGCCCGCCGCGCCGCCGGGGAATCCGCGCGCCTTCATACCTCCCATCGTGGCAGACGGGATCCTGCCCTTCAAGCCAATCTCGCCCTCTGCGGCAAGTTTCCAGCCTTCTCCCCGAGC
>DATFET010000384.1:0-5973 GCA_035250835.1 Anaerolineales bacterium | reverse complement strand
CGGTGTTGGTGACGTCCACTTTCACCTCAAGGATTTCAGAGGGCAGGATCGATTTTGCGCTCAGGTGCAGATTGTCGTATTTGAACGTGGTGTAGGAAAGTCCGTGGCCGAACGGGAAGAGCGGTGCAAGCTTCTTCTTATCGTAATAGCGATAACCGACGAAGATGCCCTCGCCATAGCGGACCTTGCCGTTCTCCCCGGGATAATTGATGTAGGCGGGATTGTCCTCCAGCCGGACCGGGAAAGTTGTTGGCAGTTTGCCCGAAGGGTTTTCATCGCCGAACAGGATATCGGCAAGGGCATTGCCCTGTTCCTGGCTGTCATACCAGAGCTGTACAACAGCCGGCACTTTCTTGATCCACGGCATTTCAACGGCAGACCCAACATTCAGCACGACGATCGTATTTTTATTGGCTTTGGCAACGCGCTTAATCAACTCGTTCTGCTCGCCCGGCAGCTTCATATCCACGCGGTCTGCGCCTTCAGTTTCCCATTCGCCGTTCAGGCTTGCGACCAGCACAACTACATCCGATTTCTTTGCAAGCTTGACTGCCTCGCCAATCAGGTCTTTCGGCTGCGGCGGCTGGTGACCGAGACCCACAGAGCGCCAGCGCGGGTTGCCCTTCCAGTAATATTCCACTTTGATCGGATACGATTTCCCACCTTTGAGTTTGACATCCTGGGTAAGCTGCTGCCCCATGTGCGAGTCGGAGGAATGATCGATCAGGAGCTCATTGTCGAGATACAGTTTGCACCAGCCAACGCCTGACAGTGCGAGCATGTGTTTCCCTGATTCTTGAGGTGTAAAGAATCCTTCCATGAGCAGGGAGAAGCATTCCTGGTCGGCATTGGGTACGGAGTGGTCGAACCAGCCGTGCTGGAGGCGGGTCGAGGTTTCAGAGTACACCGGCTCGCCGGAGAAATCAGTGCCATTGAACAGCCGGATACTCAATCCCATTTGCCCGTCCGCGGTGGATAACGTCTCGGGAGCCGGAGCCGGGAGATTTTTGTAAATGTGGCAGCCGGGCGCAGTTTTGACTTTGATCTTCTTACCGGCCCGGTTCCTGATTCCCTCGAAGGGTGTCACCACATAATGCGGCGTGACCGATGAACTGCCGCCGCCCAGGATCTGCGCTGCGTTCGCGCACGGACCGATCACCGCGATCGACTTAACTTTCTTCAGTGGGAGAGTCCCATCGTTTTTCAGCAGGACGATTGCCTCGCGCGCCACTTCGCGGATGATCTCGCGATGCTCAGGTTTGTCCTCACCCCTTTCGACCTGGAGCAGCGGCCTGTCGAAAAGACCGGCCTTGTCCAGCACACCGAGCAGACGCCGAACCTTTCCATCGAGCGCCCCTTCTGTCAATGGACCATCATCCAGCGCACGCTTGACATGTTCCTCAGACATCCAGCGAGCTCTGCCAGGCATTTCAAGATCGAGCCCGCCGCTGGGGACGTCCCTATCGTAGGTTCCGAACCAGTCGGACATGACAATGCCGTCATAGCCCCATTCGCCTTTGAGGATGTCGTTGAGGGTGTGATCGTTCTCGCAGGCATACGTCCCGTTGACGCGGTTATACGCGGACATGACCGCCCACGGTTTCGAGTTACGGATGGCAATGCGGAACGGCTCGAGATAGATCTCGCGCAGCGTGCGTTCGTCCACTTCGGAGCTCATCGAGAACCGTTCATATTCCTGGTCGTTGGCAACGAAGTGCTTGATGCAGGCACCCTTGCCTTTATCCTGGATGCCCTTGATATAGGCAGATGCGAGCATCCCACTTAGAAATGGATCTTCGGAAAAACACTCAAAGTTGCGTCCCGCGATGGGCGTGCGATGAATATTGACCGTGGGAGCCAGCAAAATATGTGCTCCTTTGGCTTCGAGCTCATCTGCCAGCACATTACCAACTTTTTCGATGAGCGCGGGATTCCAGGTGGCGCCCAGCGCGATGCCGACCGGGGTTGCAACAGAAGGGGAAGCCATGCTGCCCCATGCGCCTCGGGCACCATTGGGTCCGTCCGTTGTTTTGAACTGCGGGATATCCAGCCGCGGCACGGCGACGCTATGCCACAGGTCCGCGCCTGCCAGCATGGAAATTTTTTCTTCGAGGGTCATTTGAGCAAGAAGGTCGTCAATTCGGGACATATGTTACTCCGTAGGTGATTGGGATGAGGTTGGGGTTGTGTATACGCGGTTACTATTACAGATCAGCAAAAGTAAGGAGTTCTATGTTTTGCGCTTCGATCGCTGCGCGGATATCAGGATCGGTGAGGATTTTCAATTCACGATCACGCTGAAAGTTGTAGACGGATTCATTCGCAAAGGCATCGTCCACATACCCGGGATGGCACATGATCTCACTTGTCCCTTCGCCGACACTGCTGAGGAGGCTCAGCAATTTATCTTTGGTGGCGCTTTCATCATAGAAGTTGACGAAGAATATATCGGGTCGACGCGGGGAGAATTCCTGGATTAAACCGGGAACGTGTTTTGCTGTCTCTGCCAGTTCCCGTGAGACTTCATTGAACGGGTAGCGGATGGCGCAATCGTACTCCTTCGCCAGCTCCAGCATGCCGCGGAAGAGATCGGCTGAGAAGTAGGACGAATGGTGATGCGAATCGATGTGCGTGGGTTTTTGTCCCGTTGCCTGGATGAAACGCCCGATCTGGGCGCGCCATTCTCTTTTGACCTCGTCCATATTCAATTGAGAGAGCCGCTCGAGCAGCGGGTCGTATTTGAAGAAGTTATGATCCTCGTCCACGAGGGAGAGGATCGACTCCGGCGCGGAGATCGGCTTGCCCATCGTCAGCACGAGATGAACACCCAGGCCAAGTTTCGGCGTCTCCTGGAGGGCGATGGCGATGTCACTGACGGTGGTCGGGATATTCATCATGCAGGTCGTGGACGTCACGACGCCGCGCAGGTGCGCCTCACGGATGCCGCGCGAAATATCGGGCGTCCGTCCGTAGTCGTCGGAATTAATGATCAGTCGTTTCATTGATTCTCCCATGTCATTGCGAGCCCCGTTGGCTGACTAGGCGATGTTCTTTCGCCTTATTGAAACCACGGGCGAAGCAATCTCCAGCTCATAATGAGATTGCTTCACTCCCCGCGCAGCGTGTCGCTCGCAATGACACATTATTCAACACCTTCCAAATATTGTTTATAAAGGTCCACGAGATGACCGAGAGGTTCCTCGTAGAACTCATCCGGGTCCACGCTTAGCTTTGCATACTCGGGGATCGGCTTGACCTGGGGATTGGACTTTGCAAATTCCTGGATGACTTTTGCATGCGGTTTCAACGTTCCATCCGGGCGGACAAGGCCGAAGAAACGCTCGTGCTGTGCGTTCTGGCAAGGGGGCAAGTCCCACAGTTCAGGGACATAGTCAGCATAGCACCAGAGCATCGCCCCGGTCGCGCCGCTATCGTGTAATTTCGGGATGGTCAGGCTCAGGAACTCGGCAAAATCGTCTTCGCCTGCCATGAACTGCTCGCGTTCCCGTCCGTTGGTCTCGGTCCAGGTCATGTTGTAGGTCGCCTGACCGGGCAGCGCGGTACAGCCGCCAAATTCCTCCATGAGGACAGGCTTGCCAGCCAGCGCAGCTGTCAGCGCGCAGGTGAACGGAACAAAGTCCGGGTCGAGCGGCTGGCGCGCCCACGGTGTATACATGGGATAGGAGTGCATGACCGCCACGTCCGTGTGCGCGTAAACTTTGTCAATGCGCAGTCCGTTATCGCGGTGAAGCCCATCGCCGTGCAGGCCGATCGTCACCGGATGATTCGGGTCGATGGATTTAATCAACCCGACCATGTCCCTGACCCAGGCTGCGCCCTCATCGGACGAGTTGGGCCATGCAAACAGATCGGGTTCGTTGCCCAGGTTCCACATCCAGATGCCGGGATGATCCTTGAGCGTCCCGACAACCGTCTTCAACAGCAGTCTTTCTGCATTTAAAGCCATCTCATCGTGGAACATATTGCGGTAGCCCTGGTCGGTCCTCTTCCCGGCGCTGACCACATCCCGCAGCCAGTGCTGGTGCACTGAGGGCGGCAGCTCGCCGCCCAATAACCAGCGCGGACTCCAGTTCGGTCCACTCATGTGACCGGTGAAGAAGGTGACGTCGAGACCGAGGCCGTTTTCCGCGGCAGCATCGGCAACCCTGACCAGATTGTCCACTGCCTCATGGGAAACCGAGGTGGGCTCGGGTTGAAAATCGTCCCACAGCAGGAACAGGCGGACAACGTTCATTCCGATACTCCTGATGACTGCAAATTCATCGCAAACTTCGGCTTCGTCGAAGTTGCTCCACCAGTACATGGCTTTACGGCGCGGCCAGTAGTTAACGCCGAGGGTGAAATCTGTCATGGAAGACTCCAGCAAATCTGTTTATGGTTGATGAACTGTCTGATAGATCGCATGTACCAGTGAATATTCTCCCTGAGCGTCGTGATCGAGCGCCCAGAACATAATGCCGCCGGCTTGCTCCATTGCGATCTGTGTCTTGGTTTGGATGGTTGGAATGCCGTTGTAGTTTTGTGCTATGCCTGCATATTCGAACGAATCCACCTGGGCGGCAGCAGGATCGTTCTGGATAAGTTTTGCAAACGAGATTTCGCCAGGCCTGCTATAAAACGGAACGCCGATTACGATCTTATCTTTGAGTAAACCGCGCGAGCCCCAGTATTCCAATCCTTTGTTGAATTGTTCCATTGTCCCGTGATCTTTATCGGCGTAGGTCATGACGTTGATGAAGTCGAACAACTCGAAGGATTCATCAGGGACGCCTATTCCATTGTCATCACCATAGGCTACGACTGCGGTGGTGAGCAGCTTGTCGGGCATGGCGGCGCGCAGCTCGCGGATGAGCGCCAGGAAATTCTCAGAAGACTCACCAGGGTCGGGATACTCCCAATCGATATCCGCGCCGTCGAGCTGATATTCATCGATGAAGGCTTTGAGATTTTGGACAAAAGTGCTTCGGGACTCAGGGTCAGCCGCCAGCGTTTCGAACTGTTCATCCCAGCCCCAGCCGCCGACCGAGATCAGCACCTTTACATCCCTTGCATGAGCCGTCTCCACGATCTTTTTCAACTTCCACCCATTGACAATGGGATTGAATGTGCCATCTTCGTTCGGCGTGAGGAAGGAATAATTAATATGAGTCAGTTGATCGTAGGGGATGAGAGGCTCGATGATGCCGTCGGTGGCGTAGGCGATGATGCGAAAGGGAGGCACAGCAGGAGTCATGGTCGCTTGAGGAGCCGGCGTTTCGGCTGCTGTTGCAATGGGGGCGGCGGGGGCGGAACAGGCTGCCAGGGTAACGGCGAGCAGGCAGAGGCTTGTCCAGCGAAGTCCTTGCAGAGGGAGCCGAGACGAAGGGCTTGAAATGAATCGGCGCATATCATCCAAGAGTCAGGTTCAGGCGATGTGCGAGCGAGTCCATTGCCTCCTCCAGCGTCGAATCCAGGTCAAGGTTTCGATCCTGCATCAGCGTTCTTGCAACTGTTCCCAACTCCACGCCAAACTGATGCTCAATGCGGTGCCAGAGCGCTATAGGACGATAGGAACGTCCCGTTGAGATGAGCTGGAGCATGACCGGCCGCAGGGTGTGATCCGGGAGAAATATTTCATCCAGCACATCCGTACGGGACGGGAGGGTATAGCAATTTTCGGCGAGGTCGATCATGGTCTCTTTGCGGGTCAGGAATTCGATCAGCTTGTATGCACCTTCCAGGCGGTCGGGGTAGCCATGCGTGTGCCGCCAGATGACGAGGCTTCCGCCGCCCGACCAGGGAATGCTCATCAGGCTGGCTGCGCCGATACTTTCGATATTCGCCGCCTTGTTTTGAATGGCGGTATTGAGGGCGCGCGCGTCGGTAATGACCGCAGCCGCCCTGCCTTCCAGGAGGGCGTTCATGCATTCGTCTGAGCCAAAATAATCTGTATCCGGAACATAGCCGACCATC
>DATFET010000367.1:0-5927 GCA_035250835.1 Anaerolineales bacterium | reverse complement strand
TTCTCCGGATTCAGCAGAAAATGCAATGAACTTTGAATCCGGAGACCAGGCAGGCTGCATGGCATTGAGCCTCTTGTCATTCAACTGGATTTGCTTCCACTTACCGCTCTCCACTTCGACCACGAACAGCCCTCTGTCACTTGCCTCCATCTCTGCTTCCGCGGCGATCCATTTCCCATCCGGCGACCACTTCACATCCCAGATGGGACGATGAAGATCGAGTAATAACCTTTTGTCACCTGTTTCAATTGAAAGTATATACAGGGAAAATTGTCCCTGCTCATCGGAAAGAGTGGCAAGTGTTTTTTCGTCGGGCGAAAATGCAAAATTAGGTTGGTGCGCGTAGGCAGAATCAGAGGTGAGGTCTGTATGGGAGTTGGTTTCTAAATCGTGGAGGATGATATGGTAGGACTCGCTTCCGTCCAGATCGAGCGCGTATGCAAGAAACTTGCCATCGCGTGAGTAACGCGGCGCGAACTTAGCACCTTTTCCGACTGAGACCATTGTGAGCCGGTCGCGCTGAGCGGACACTGAGCGCAGCGAAGTGGAAGACGAAGCGAGGGCTCGCAATGACAGGACAAAGATTTCCCAATTCCCCGTTTTATTCCACGCGAAGGCAACATGCTGTCCATCGGAGGAAATGTCAAAGCCTAAGCCGCTATCCACCTGTGGGACACGCAGAAGGTCGGGGAGGTTGAGCATAGGAGGTTGTAGTGAAGTATGCAGGTAGACACGTTATCATGTGTTTACCTGTCTATCCGATTACTTGTCTTCTTTTAGCCGGCGGTAACGGGCGATAACTCGTGCGTGGGCAGGTTGTCCATGCCCGCTTTTTTGGCGAGGTCGAACATGAAAGCGTGGAGTTTCTGCACTTTGGCAGGATCAAGCTCCGGCTTTGTGTAAGAAGCGAGGAGATTGGTCACGAACACTTTTGCGCGGCCGAAGGCATCCAATGAACCTGCATCCTTCCAGTTGCGCATGGAGTCCCGGTCGATGATATTGCTGGGAAGATGCTGTTCTTTTCTAAAGAGCTGCATCGTGATCTTTTGCTTGAGGAAATCGCCGCCTCTGAAATTGATCTTGGAATCATAGAAGCCAGTTGCAAGGGTTTCGGTGTGAAGCTTGACGCCTTCCACCATCCGTTTTGCCATGGCGATCCCTTCGGAGTCGATCACAAGTTTTTCCGCGCTATGACAGGCAAGAAAATCCAGCATGCCTGAGCCCGAGATCATGTTGATCCCGCTCAGCGCGCCGATCATGGCTGTGATCCCGCTTTCGAGGCCTGCCTGTGCATCGACAAGTTTCGAATCGGTCGCTCCGAGATAGGTGTGCGTCGGCATGCCCAGTGATTTGGCAACCTGCGCATATGAACAATCGAGCATGGCAGATTCGACCGCGCCCATGGGAGTGGCTCCTTTGCGCATGTCGAAGATTGCCGCCGCGCCTCCCCAAACGATCGGCGAGCCCGCCTTTGCAAGCTGATGAATGGTGATGCCTGTGAGACATTCCGTTGTGTGCTGGGTCACCGCGCCCAGCAGTGTGACAGGAGCCGCCGCGCCTGCCAATGGGACAGAAACAATTTCAGCAGGCACGCCTGCGCGAGCCAGCGCAATCAGATTGCCTGAACCGAAGTTACTCCAGATCAAAGGTGGGGCAGGACAGACGTCAAAGATAGCGCGCGGTTTTTCGATCGATGCATCCTGCCCGCCTGCGAAGAGGACGAGCATGTCGATCATTTCCTGGACGGTCTTGTTCGTGAACGCGCCTGTAACGATGGGTTTCTTCGAGTAAAGAAGCGCCAGATATAAACGATATGAGTCCTGAATATCCTTGTATACATCGTGACAGATCACCGCCGTGGATTGCGCGTCGTATTGCGGCAGTTGTTCCGCAACTTTCAGGAGCTTGATCAAATGCGGTGTTTCTGTCGTCTCGTGCTCGAGCGTCTCAGGGTTGAGCATGGTAATGCCCGATGAGCCCGGGTCAAATTGAACGGTATCCCCCCCATAGTGGACAGTGGGATTGCCGTCGTAATCATAAAGATAAAATTCATGGGGGACGCTCTCGAGCGCCTTTTGAACAATTTGGGCAGGGATTTTTACAACCTGAGTCTCTTCGTCCACCTGCGCGCCTGCATCTCCAAGAAGCTGCCGCGCCTCGGGATTCTGAACCTTGATGCCCGGTGCCAACATGAGTTGGTAGGCTTCCTTCAGAATCCGTTCGATGAGGTCATCTGTGAGGAGAATAAGTTTAGGCTGCATGTCTGCCTCCAGACGAAAAATTATTCCTTCCCGACCAGCTGTTTCGCCAGCTGCACCGCGCCGACGGCATCCTCAGACGTGCCGTCCGCTTTGATCTTTTCTGCCCAATCCTTCGTGATCGGAGCGCCGCCTACCATCACCTTAATCCGCGGTCGCAGACCTTCTTTATCCAATTCCTCGATAACCTCACGTTGGCGTACCATCGTCGTGGTGAGCAGCGCGCTCATGCCGATGATCTGCGCATCGATCTCAAGCGCCTTACCGATGATCTTTTCGGCAGGCTGGTCCACGCCCAGGTCGGTGACCTCAAAACCCGAGGCTGAAAGCATTGTCCCAACCAGGGTCTTGCCGATCTCGTGGATATCTCCTTCGACGGTCGCGAGCACGACCCGTCCCATGATTTCACGCGCTTCGCCGAGTTTCAACAGCTCGGGTTCGAGCACGGCAACGGCAGCTTTCATCGCTTCACCTGCCATCACCAGCTCCGGCAGGAATGCTTCGCCCTTGCCGAACTGATCTCCGATGTAATTGACGCCGACCACAAATCCTTTTGTGATGGTATCCAGCGGGTGCATGTTCAATTCGATGGATTTTTCCGCCAGCGACACAGCAATCTCCGATTCACCTTCAATAATGCTTTGCGCCATTTGTTTGTAAAGTTCTTCGATTTGTACGTCTTCGATCATCGTGCAATCTCCTTAGTTCTTTGTTTTCTTTCTCAGGGCTAAGACCTGTTCTTCCTTGTCACGCAGCAGCTCAGATGGAAACCCCAGGTATTCTTCGAGCCACTTGCCCGATTCCATGACGTGTTCGATGGATTTTTGCATCGCCCGGTCTCCATCCCCATTTTTCAGTGCATCCACAATGCTGATGTGTTCCTGGTAGGTGTTCGTCATGCTGTCTGCGAGCATCTCCGGATAACGGAACAGGGCTTCATATAAGAGCCAATCGGGGAATGCGTTGGTCACAACTTCATACAGCTTGATCAACAGATCGTTCCTGGTCGCTTCTGCAACGGCAATATGGAATTCCCGGCTGGATTGTCGTTCGGACGAGACGTCCTTCAGAGTCTCATGCTTCTTCATCTCTTCCAGCGTTCTTTCCAGACCTGCGACCTGCTCCCGTGTAATATTTCGTGCTGCCTCCTGGGCGATGACCGCTTCGAGGACCAGCCGCAGCCCATAGGCTTCCACCACATCCTTTGTAGACATTTCGCGGACCCGAACGCCTCGGTAGGGGACACGCTCTGCTAATCCCGCCGAGACCAGCAGGTCCAGCGCCTCGCGGACGGGGGTCATGCTGACGCCCAGCTGGGTGGCAATATCGTCCTGCCTGAGCCAGTCGCCGGGCTTGTATATTCCAGCGATGATCTTCTCATGCAGGACGTCGAAAATATCCTCTTTGAGAGGTCGTCTTTGGATTAATTCGGTTTCTTCAGTTGTTTGAGGGTTACTCAGCATTGCATACCTTTGATAATCACGCCATTATATATTATATATAATTGTTAGTACAGTAGGATACACCGGCTGTAAGCCAGAGCAGAGAGAATGGAATTTTAGTTTGACAGCTTAGGATCGGGGGTTTATGGTTTCGGATTGCTTGTATAGGTGGTGCTCTTCGATATATTCACAGACTGGAAGAGGGATGTAATAGCGATAAGGACGTCCATTCGCAATCCGATTCCTGATCTCGCGCGATGCAATCTCCAGAAGGGGCGCATCCACGTAATGGATCTTGGAACTAATACCCGGTAATTCGCGTTCCAATCTTTCCAGATTTGGCTCCTCTCCAGGGCGGCGCATGACGCCCACCCAATGACTGGCATACACCAGCTCCCTGGGCTTGTGCCACTTTGGCAGGTCGTGTAACGAGTCGCCGCCAAGGATGGGAGTGATATCTGCATCGGGATATTGCTCGGAAATCGCTTCCATGGTGTCGAGGGTGTAGTGCGGACCCGGCCTGTCCAGCTCGAGGCGCGAGAGCTCAAAGGATGGGTTATCTGCAATGGCAATATTCACCATAGCCAGGCGGTGTTCAACGGGAGTGATGACCTGCTCCTGTTTGTGAGGGGGGTCGGGGGTCAGAACCCAGAGCAGGCGGTCGAGGCCCAGCTGCCAGTGGGATTCTGAAGCAAGGATAAGATGTCCCAGGTGAGGCGG
This sequence comes from Anaerolineales bacterium, assembly GCA_035250835.1. Taxonomy (GTDB): domain Bacteria; phylum Chloroflexota; class Anaerolineae; order Anaerolineales; family Villigracilaceae; genus Defluviilinea. The sequence goes on along the minus strand of DATFET010000367.1, from coordinate 1,507 downwards.
ATCGAATGTTCCGCCAAAGAGACCAATCTGTTCACGTGCCATGTGTAAAGTATAACGCGTTCTCACCCGCTGCTTGTGACAATTCTGTATCCATAGTAAAATGCTTAGCAGAAATCGATTTTTGCTAAGCAAGGAGAACCCATGACTCTTCCTTCAGTTAAGGTCAGTAATCGCTACCAAATTGCAGTTCCACAACTGGCACGGAAACGGCTCAAAATCAAAAGCGGTGACCGTTTGCTCGTAGACGTTCAAGATGGGATGATCGTTCTTTTGCCTGAACCGGAAAACTATACTCAGGCGCTTGCAGGCTTGCACCGCGAGATTTGGGAAAAATCAGGTGACTATATGATCGGGGAGCGAAGTGCATGGACCGACTCGTCCAAAAGCTGACAAAATTGGGAGTGACCGGCATCGATACACCGGTTTTCATTTACCACCTCGAAGCACATGAAAAGTATTCGGGATTAACTCAAAAGTGTTTTTCAAGTCTGGAAAACGGGAAATGGCAGGGGATTACCTCAACGATCACGTTAATGGAAATCAATGTTCATCCCTGGCGCGTGGGCCGGGAAGATGTTGCCAGGAAATACGAAACATTACTTATGAACTTTCCCAACCTGAAAATCATCGATATCGACCGCGATGTTGCTCGTATCGCTGCACAGTTGCGGGCAAGGTTTGAGATTCGTCCCCCTGATGCTCTACAGGTTGCTGCAAGCCTTTCCATGGGAGCACATGGTTTTATTACCAATGATCATCGTTTGTCTGTGCTGGGATCCCTAACAGAGATCATTGTTTTGGATGATTACGCTACAGCCTAGGAATCGTGCTGTCCCAATCTGAAACCAAACTGACCATCCTCTTGTATTGGCTTTCGAATTCTTGATTCGGCTATAATTTAACTATGAACAAAAAATCCCGCTACGAAGAACTCAAACAGCAGATCAACTCGCACAATTATCGGTATCACGTCCTGGATGCGCCCGTCATCAGCGATCTGGAATTCGACAGGTTGCTGAACGAGCTCAAGCAGATCGAAGCCGATCATCCCGATTGGATCACGCCTGACTCGCCGACGCTTCGGGCCGGAGCCGCGCCTGCTGACCGTTTCGTTAAGGTCCGCCATCCCGCGCCGATCCTCTCGCTTGGAAACGCCTTCGGCGCAGACGATGCGCGCGGCTGGTTCGAGCGCATCCGCCGCATTGACGACCGCGTTGAAAGGGCAAAATTTGTGGTCGAGCCAAAGATCGACGGCCTGTCCATTGTGCTGCATTACCGTGACGGCATTTTTACTCAGGGCGCCACGCGCGGCAATGGGGAGATCGGCGAGGATATCACGGCCAACCTGCGGACGATCGGTTCCATCCCTTTGCGAATCCCTGTAAATGAAAGCGGACCCAAGGTACCGAGTTATCTTGTGTTGCGGGGCGAGGCGTTCATGCCCATCGAGGAATTCGAGGAATTGAACCGCAGGCTCGAAGAGGCGGGACAGAGGACCTATCTCAAC
>DATFET010000337.1:0-3602 GCA_035250835.1 Anaerolineales bacterium | reverse complement strand
TGTCGACCTGGTGCTGGATGACTCCCTGCCTGGAGTTGTCATTACTGCCACTGCAAAGACTGTCGGCAAGACCGGCGTCGAGATGGAAGCCCTGACCGCGGTTTCCGTGGCAGCGTTGACTGTCTATGATATGGCCAAAGCCGCTGAAAAAACCATGCGAATCCAGAATATACGGCTGATCGAGAAACATGGCGGCCAAAGCGGTGATGTTTTGAATGAGTAAAATGGATTACCAGCCCATCAACTTCCAAAACAAGCTGCAGAAATTTTCAGAGCACTGGTCGCCAAAGACCATCGCGCAAATGAATAATTATCATTTCAAGGTGGTCAAAGTACAGGGAGAGTTCATCTGGCATGATCACCCCGAAACGGATGAAACCTTTATCGTGCTGAACGGCCGCCTGGAAGTCCAATTCCGTGATGGGAGTGTGACGTTGGATGAAGGTGAGATGTTCGTCGTGCCAAAAGGCAGCGAGCATAAGCCGGTAGCTATGGAGGAATGTCACTTATTGTTGATCGAGCCGGCAGGTACAATTAATACGGGCGATGTCGTCGATGAAAAGACCGCGCCCAGCGATGTTTGGATCTAGAATAATGAATCGAGTAAAACTTTTGTTTTTTGCCACTCTGCGTGACCGCGCCGGGACAAAGTCCATGGAACTGGATATCCCATTCGATTTAACGGTCCGAGGGTTAAAGGACAAGATCTCGGACGAGTACCCGAATCTTAAGCCATCTATGGCCAGCGTGTTGACCACCATCAACCGCGAGTACGCCTTCGACGAGGCGATTATCCCTCAGAATGCAGAACTGGCTATGTTTCCTCCTGTCAGTGGAGGAAGATGAATTTTCCAACCATATTTTCCGTTACCGAGGACGAAATCGACCTGAATGACCTTCTGGCCAGGATTACCCTGACCAGTACGGGTGCGGCTGCGATTTTTACAGGGATGGTACGAGGCGAAACCAAACGCGGCGAGGTGCACGAAACGGAATTTCTGGAATATGAAGCCTATATCCCAATGGCAGAGGCAAAAATGAAACAGGTCGCGGACGAGATTCGCACACGCTGGCCGGTCATCGAAGGAATCGCCATTGTTCAGCGTATAGGTAAACTCTATCCCAAAACACCCACCGTTCTGATCGCCTGTACAGCCGCACACCGCGATACCGGCGTCTTCGAAGCCGCTCGTTATGGCATTGACCGACTTAAAGAGATCGTTCCAATCTGGAAAAAAGAAGTACGTCCAGGCGGGGAATTTTGGGTGGAAGGTGAATACATTCCCAGCCCTGGGGAGTAGAAGGCAAAATCGCTATTATGTGTGACCTGCAGCAAAATCCTGGGTTTTACAAAGTGCTGTATCAAACTATCAACAGAGGAAAGCATGGAAAGAATCGTTATAACTGGAATGGGTACAGTCAACCCGCTTGGATTGACAGTGGAGGAAAGCTGGAGGAATGCGATCAATGGTGTTTCAGGTGTGGGACTCATCACGCTATTCGATTCGTCTAACCTAAATGTACATTATGCGGGTGAGGTTAAAAATTTTGAGCCTGAAAAGTATATGGATGCAAAGGACGTTCGCAGACGTGACCGTTTTGAGCAACTGGCAGTTGCTGCGGCGAAAGAGGCAATGGCCAGTTCCGGGCTGGAAATCAGGGAATCGAATGCGAGCCGGGTGGGCGTCCTGATCTCTTCTGCAATTGGCGGACTCAAGTCACTTCAGGATGCTGTGATCCTTAATCATATCGAGGGGCCACGCAAGATCAGCCCGTTCTTGATCCCCATGTTGATGCCGAACGGCGCGGCAGGGATGATCGCGATCGATTTCCAGGCCAAAGGTCCCTGCTTTTCGGTAGCATCTGCCTGCGCCTCAGGCGCGGACGGAATCGGCACTGCCTGGCTGATGTTGAAGGCAGGAATGATCGATGCCGCGCTGGCAGGCGCAGCTGAGATGACGGTCTGCCATACAGCCATCACTGCCTTTGACCGTGTGGGCGCGATGTCGCGTCGCAACTCAGATCATCATCCAATGGTCCCCCAGCCGTTCGATAAGAACCGCGATGGACTGGTGATGGGGGAGGGTGCCGGAGTCCTTGTACTTGAGACTGAATCTCACGCCAAAAAGCGCGGCGCCAACATCCTGGCTGAGCTGGCGGGTTACGGCTCAACCGCAGACGCCTTCCATGTGACTGCTCCTCATGAGAACGGTACAGGCGGCGCAGCGGCAATGCGAATGGCTCTCGATGCTGCTGGCGCAAACCCGGACGAGCTCGGTTACATCAACGCTCATGGGACTGGCACAACTTTAAATGATAAATCGGAGACACTCGCTATAAAAGTTGCGTTCGGCGAACAGGCTTACCAGATCCCCGTTTCATCCACCAAATCCATGACGGGGCATCTCATGGGCGCCACAGGAGCGCTGGAAGCAATCTTCTGCGTGAAGGTGGTACGTGGGGGCATCCTGCCACCGACCATACATTATGAGACCCCTGACCCCGATTGTGACCTCGATTACATCCCGAACCAGGCCCGCGAGAAAAAGGTCAGTCTGGCGATCAGCAATGCCTTCGGCTTCGGAGGTCACAATGCTGTGCTGGCAATTCGAAGCTATTCCTGAAGAGAATCTGGCGAAACCTTGCTGGAAACGAGGCAAAAGTGAAGGTACTTAACCTTCTGGCAGGTCACAAAATCCGCTTGTATAACTCGAAAATGCGTGCTATAATCCGCCGTCGCTCAAAAATCGATACACACACTACGTAAGGAAGAAAGACAATGGCAGATGTTATCAAGGCTCTCGAAGCCAAACCAAATGAAAAAATCCCACAACTCGCTCCCGGCGATACCGTAAGCGTACACGTCAAGATCAAGGAAGGCGAGCGCGAGCGTATTCAGGAGTTCAAAGGTATTGTTATCCGCATGCGCAAAGGCGGCAACGATGCAAACATCACCGTTCGCCGTATGGCATCGAATGGGATCGGCGTCGAACGCACGTTCCTGCTCCGTTCCCCGCGCGTGGACAAGGTCGTGGTCGAACGCCACAGCCAGGTCCGCCGTGCGCAGCTTTATTTTATGCGCGGCCGCACAGGCAAGTCCGCACGACTCAAACAGAAGTTTGACTGACCAGGCTCATCAGACCCTAAAGGATCGCAAAACCTTTAGGGTCTTTTTGTTTTACAATTGAGTTATGAAACCATTGATAGGTATCACCACAAACCAGTCAACCAATATGTACGGCCAGCCGACGATCATGCTCATGCAATCCTACGTCAACGCGGTGATGCAGGCAGGAGGGGTAGCGGTTTTGGTCCCTTCATTGATTGCAAAGGATGGATGGGATGCGGTCTATTCCCGACTGGATGGAATCCTCTTCTCAGGAGGTGGGGATATATCCCTCGAATTCTTCGCCGGCGATCCGCATCCCCGCATCGATGATGTGGACCTCCAGCGGGATGCCGTTGAATTGAATTTTGTCCAGACTGCCGCGTCAGACGGCAAACCCTTCCTCGGCATCTGCCGCGGCTGTCAGGTAGTGAATGTCGCCCTCGGCGGGACGCTGTACACACACATCCCCGATCAATTGTCCGCAGCGCTCAAC
>DATFET010000311.1:0-3536 GCA_035250835.1 Anaerolineales bacterium | reverse complement strand
TAGATCATGAACTCTTTGAAGGTGGTGAAGCCGCGATCCACCATGCCTTTGATCTGGTACTTGTGCTCGTCCCAGCGGGTAACGCAGACGTGGAAGGTGTAATCAATCAGCGCTTTTCCCTCGGCGCGTTTGAACCAGTTGTCAGCCGCCTGGCTGAGCGATTCGCCCTTGTAGGGGATGGCAAAATCAATCAGCGTCGTAACGCCGCCTCGGGCCCCAGCGCGGGTCCCACTGCGATAGTCGTCCGAGGAGACCGTACCGCAGAAGGGCAGCTCAAGGTGGACGTGAACGTCCAGCACACCAGGAATGACGTAGTGGCCCTTGGCGTCAATGACAGTCGCGCCGTCTCCGCGCTTAGCGAGGTTTGCTCCGATGGCCGCGATCTTTTCTCCTTGAATGCCAATGTCGGCTTGGCGAGCGCCGCGCGCAGTCACGACTGAGCCACCCTGGATGATTGTGTCGAATGGCACGGTTGCTCTCCTTATCTCCATCTCATCCGTAAATTGGCGTCAGACCTTCACTGAGGTTGCCTGTTCAACTCTGCCTCCGACGGCCTTCGCGGTTTTTGCCGGAAACAGCAGGCTCAGCCCAGTATGCACAGTGCCAGCCAGCAGAAGGCCTACGAACCAAGCATAGACATACAGGTCCTCAAAAAATTGGGGCACGTCAATGGTCCCTCTGGAAGCCTGTGCCAGGAAGCCGGGAATATTGGGGACAATCCCAATCGCCAGCGCCAGCAAAGCGCGCCAGTTGAAACCACTCCCGCCGTAGGCGTAACGCCCGGCTGGCTGATAGAGCTCGAGCGGCTCCAGCGCACAGCGACGGATGAGATAATAATCCGCAATCATCACACCGCCAACTGCGCCCAGCAGAGCACCGTAGCCAATCAGCCAGGAAAAAATGTAGTTAGCCAGGTCCGTATAAAGCTTCCATGGAAAAATCAGGATGCCCAGCACACCCGTAATTATAGCCCCGCGCTTGAAGCTGATAACACGGGGCCAGAGGTTCGAGAAGTCATTGGCCGGCGAGACGACATTAGCAGCGACGTTGGTGGTCAGAGTGGCAATAGTCAAAGCAAACAGTGCGAACCCGACCACCAGCGGATTGGAGAAGCGACCCAGCAACAAAACGGGGTCCCAAATAGCCTCGCCGAAAATGATGACAGTCGCGCTGGTGACAGCAATTCCGATGAACGAATAGAGTGCCATCGTTGTGGGCAGACCGATCAACTGACCCAACGCTTGGTCGCGTTGGCTTCGTGCGTAGCGAGTGAAGTCTGGAATGTTTAAGGAGAGCGTAGCCCAGAAGCCCACCATAGCCGTAAGGTTCGGCCAGAACACTTTCCAGAAGTTGAACTCGCCTGCGATCATTCCGCGGACACGGGCAAGGGTCTGGTCCGAGAGAACGATCGCGAAGCCACCGGCCTCAGAAACGCCCCATGCCAGCAGACCGAGGCCGACCAGTAACAGAAAGGGAGCAGACAGTGTTTCCATCCACTTGATGGACTCCAGTCCTGCCAGGATGATGGCCATGTTGACTGCCCAAAACAGCAGAAAGCAGCCCAGCTGTCCCCACGAAAGTCCTAAGACGGGCAGCAGGTCGGCAGGTCCGGCGGTTTTGAAGCCAAAGATCACGGCATGCAGCGTGTAAATCGCTGCGCCGCCGATCCAAGTCTGAATGCCGAACCAGCCGCAGGCCACCAGAGCCCTCATCATGGCCGGAATGTTGGCGCCGCGTGTACCGAACGAGGCGCGCAGCAGCACTGGAAACGGCAACCCATAGCGAGTTCCCGCGTGGGCATTGAGCACCATCGGGACCAGCACCACCAGGTTGCCCAGCGTGATGGTGAACAGCGCCTGCTTCCAGCTCATGCCCTGGGAAATCAGTCCAGCCGCCAGGGTGTACGTGGGAATACAAACCGCCATGCCCACCCATAGGGCTGCAATATTCCACAGTCCCCAACTGCGACAGTGGCTAGGGATGGGAGCGATGTCCCCGTTGTAAAGAGGAGATTGGGTGATGTCCATACTGGGAAGCGAAGCTCGTAATTTGTCTACAGCTGTGGGATCGCCCTGTACGTTTCCGGACGACGGTCACGGTAAAACTGCCACACGTTGCGGACTTCGCGGATCAGGTTCAGGTCCAGGTCGGCCACCACGACGGCGTCTTCGCTCCGTGGGCCCTCAGCAACAACCTGGCCGCGTGGATTGACAAAATAGGAGCCGCCGTAAAACTCACCGATGTTCCAAGGCTCTTCAGTTCCTGGCCGGTTGATGGCGCCGACAAAATAGATGTTATTGCAAGCGGCGGCCGGCTGTTCCAGCTTCCACAGATACTCGCTCAATCCGGCCACCGTTGCCGAGGGATTAAAGACCAACTCCGCGCCATTAAGCCCGAGCTCTCGCCAGCCTTCTGGAAAATGCCGGTCGTAGCAAATGTAGACACCCACTCTGCCTACCTGTGTATCGAACACGGGATAGCCGAGGTTACCTGGACGGAAATAGAACTTCTCCCAAAAGCCTGGGTTGCAGTGCGGAATGTGGATCTTCCGAAATTTGCCCAAATAGCTTCCGTCCGAGTCGATTACAGCGGCCGTGTTGTAGTAAATCCCTGTAAGGTCTTCTTCGTAGATGGGCACGACCAAGACCTGGTGGTGTTTGCGCGCCAGATCCTGCATGAGCCGCGTGGTGGGGCCATCGGGAACCCGCTCGGTCAAAGCGTACCAGCGGGTTTGCTGTTCTGCCGGAAAGTAAGGCCCGTAAAAGAGCTCCTGCAGGCAGACCACTTGCGCCCCCCGCCCGGCAGCGTCGGCAATCAAAGCCACATGCTTGTCGATCATGGCTTGCTTGATTCTTTCGATGGGGGCGTCGCTGCGCTCACAGAGCTTTGCCTGGATGAGCGCCGCGCGCACAGTGCGTTCCATGGAGTATCCTCCAGTGAAAGTCCTCTGGGGAGGAGGTGAAGGGTTGACCAAGTTTTGCGCCTAGCTAGGCGGGATAATATCAGGAAATCGCACCATCGCGCCGCCCGAAACTGGCAGTTGCTGATCGATGAACCGATCCGCGCGGAGATATGCCTTCGATCATCCGAGAAAGAATTCAAACCATCCCATGCATAACTCAACAATGCTGAACCGCGATAATCGATCTTTTATTTCCATATGACGCCACCTATTTTTGGCCACAGCGACCAAAACTCGGTCGCTGATGAGATCTTCAGTACGCACAAATTGGCGCTGGCCTGGGTTTAGCAACATTCTGTACCGATTCTACACGTAGGCTCGTTGCAGGAGTTCGGCCGCAGTTTCGTCTAGTTGATCCGCTCGCCGCAGGTCTTCGAAACGCGCGATCAGATCTTCGGCGCGGAGGCGACGCTTCTCGGCTCCGCGGAGGTCGTGCACGATGCTGCCGCGGTGCATCATGATCAGGCGATCGCCGAGGCTCGCGGCCTGTTGCATGGAGTGGGTGACCATCAGTGTTGTGAGCTTCTCGCGGCTGATGATGTCGTCGCTGAGCTTGATGACCTGATCCGCGCTC
>DATFET010000310.1:0-2908 GCA_035250835.1 Anaerolineales bacterium | reverse complement strand
CCTCTTTGATCACCTCACGCGTGACTTCGCGGGTATGTGTGCGGCCCATTCCGCCCATGGCGATGACCGGACCGATGTTCGGAACTCCCAAACCGCCTCCTCCTGATGATGTCGATGACTTGTTGGCTCTTGTCTTACCGCTCGATTTTTTATCGGATGATTCGGACAGTCCTTTACCTGAACTGAGCACAAAGAACAACACAGCCGCAATGACGACCGACGCCAGCGTCAGGAAGACAATGATCACGGTCAGGCGAATAGCGCGCGGAAGGTTATACAACTCATATCCGTAACTGAACAGGAACACACCGCCTACATAGAACGGAGCCAGCAGACCGATCAGAGCCAGTCCTGTGGCCTGGCTGAAACTGCCTTCCATCCAGGTCAGATAGGCAACGAGCACAATGACCGCCAGCGAAGCCAGCGCGATGATCCCGCCGGGAATGAGCAGGTGCAGCGGCTTGCCGGGCAGCGACTCGTCGTGATCGTATGCGACCACTTCCTGGGTCTTGGCACTGACCTGCCTGGCACGATATTGGGATTTGGGCATACCGTTTCCTTTATGGTCTGTTGGTTGAGTAGGGCAAAGCCCGTATCGAAACCAACAAGATCAATTCAAATTTTAACTTACTCCGGCAGCGAGTGTACGCTTCGTTCCTCCCGCAGCCCCCAAAGGGGATGCTATTCAACTGCGGGAGAAACGAACTACTCAACCACCGATATATATTCTACGCAGCTACCAGGCAAAAGCCTCAGGCGATTCACCGCCGGGACCGGGCCAGATCTGATCCAGGCTTTCCATTTGTTCGCTGCTGAATTTGAGCTCGAGCACACGCAGGCTGTCTGTTAACTGCTCCAGCGTGCGCGGACCGATGATCGGCGCAGTCACGACGGGGTTGGCCAACAGCCAGGCGAGTGCCACATCGGCGGGCTGCTCACCAAGTTGATTGCAAAACTCCTCGTAGCGGCTCAACTGATCGGCATACTTTTCCCTCTCCTTCGCAACGCCTTCTTCGCCGCGCCGCCCTGCTTCTTCCCGGCCAGAAGATCCAGCCAGCAGACCACTCGCCAGCGGACTCCAGGGAATCACTCCCAACCCATACTCGCGGCAGGCGGGGATTACATCCATTTCTGCGGTGCGGACCTTCAAGTTGTAGAGGCATTGCTCGCTCACCAGTCCCAAAAAGTGACGTGATTTCGCGATCTCATTCGCTTTAGCGATGTGCCAGCCCGCGAAATTCGACGAACCCACGTACAGAATTTTTCCCTGCCCGACCAGAACTTCCATGGCCTGCCAGATCTCCTCCCAGGGCGAATTGCGGTCGATATGGTGCATCTGGTAAAGATCGATGTGGTCAGTCTGCAAGCGCTTGAGTGAGCCTTCCACGGCCTGGCAGATATTCAACGCCGAGAGCCGCGACTGGTTCGGCCAGTCGCTCATCCGCCCGTAGACTTTGGTGGCGAGGATGACTTTTTCGCGCCTTCCGCCGCCCTGCGCAAACCAGCGGCCAATGATCTGCTCGGTCCAGCCTTCTCCCAACTTCTGGCCATAGGTGTTGGCGGTATCGAAGAAATTGATGCCGAGGTCGAGCGCCTTGTCCATGATGGTGAAGGAATCCTCTTCAGTTGTCTTCGGACCGAAATTCATCGTGCCCAGGCATAGACGGGATACCTTAAGACCCGTACGACCGAGTTGGGTGTATTCCATGTTTCTACTCCTGTAACAAAAGTCAGCGCGATGGACTCGCAATGACATCAATCATTTAAATCGGTCGCTGTTTCATCCATCTGCCTGAGAATCAGCGGAACCTGCCCATCAGTCAGGTCGGGGTGGCGGATCGTATCGAACATGTCGCGGAATCCGTCGCCCAGCATGGTGCGCACCACACGCCAGGAGGCGAGCTGCGGGGTCAGCTCTCCATCCGGGAGCATTTCAACGGCAGCCGCCCACTGCGGATGATCGGCTGAATAATCGGCGAGCAGGTTCATGGTCGAGGCGCGGAGCGGAAAGAGTCCCGTGCTCTGCACCCAGCCCACCTGATTGTCTGCCGAGAGCATCCAGCGCATGAACAGCCATGCAGCGAGCTGGGTCACATCATCCGATTCGAACATCACGTAGGAAGAACCATTGACGACAAAGGCATCCTGCTCATCGCCAGGGAAAGGCAGCACGGTCCATTCATCCTGGCTGCCTGAAGTGAAGAAGGCGCGCGATTGCTCCGACAACTCCTCCAGGCTTGCAGTTGCAAAGAGAGCCTGGCGCGCTGCGAAGCGATCGTAGACCGAAAGGTCCGGCGAAGGGACCCAGGCGCAGCCCTTCTGCTGCAGGATTTTTACGAATTTGAATGCAGCGATGTTGCCCGGCGTCAGGAAGCGATAACCATCCTCTTCCTGAGCGCTACCGCCGAACGCCAGCATCCACGAAAGAGGCGTCGATGGATTTGTGTCGATAAGCCAGCCGCCCAACGCGTCGTTATCGGGGTTGTCATCGGCAGCCAGCGCCTTGTTGGCCGCGCACGCCTGCCTTTCGAACTCGGCAGAAGTTGCGGGCGGGAATTCAAACCCAAGCTCACGCGCCCAGGTCTGGTTGTAGAGCAGGAAGCGGGCAGACCGCTGGGCGGGGACGCCGAAGCGCTTTCCATCCACATTCTCCTGGTCCCAGATCACCGGCGGGAAATCCAGGATATCGTCCGCGCTCAGACCGTAGATCGGATCGCTGACATACGGATTCAGGTCCACAACCCGGGCATCCCATCCGAACGCGTGGTCGGGAAGCGCAATGACCATGTCCGGGTTGGATCCGTCCTCGAGCGCCGCATTGACCTGTGAGAATAATTCCGCATAATTTGTTTTGCCCTGCGCATTGACAACGATCCCCCATTCATTCTCGGCATTGAATTTGGCGACC
>DATFET010000303.1:0-5404 GCA_035250835.1 Anaerolineales bacterium | reverse complement strand
CAGAAAACCAGATCGGTGAACAACAAAATCAGTCCTCGATTTTTGCCGAACTTCTGGCTCAAGCAATTAAGCATATTGGTTTGAGCGAGTCCACGGCAACGAGCGATTTCAAACTGCGCTGTTTGTTTTACACGATAGTACCGGGCCGCGCAGTCATTTGTATCTACGATGTCAAAAGCGAAATAGAATACGACAAGGCTTTTGAAATCATCCTTGAGTCAATTATGGAGATATCCGAGAATCTTGCAAGTCTTGAGACAGTTGACATCCTGGAACTCAAGGTGAATAACAGGCTAAGAGAATCTTTTGGTTACGTCCCGGATGATCTCTATGAGCGGCAATTTGCACTCTTTACCAAGCTGGTATCCGATCCCAATATCACGATGTTCTTCGAACCAATTATCTATATAAATCCCACTGCGCCGGGAATCCATGGATGGGAGGCTTTAGCCAGGGACAAAAGAACGGACAAGGCGCCTGTTTTGCTTTTCGACACAGCTGAGCTGTGGGGTACACGATTCATTCTGGAACTGGATATGCATTGCCTGAGAAAAGCCATACAAATTTATGAAAGGGAACCGGATAATCCCAATCAATATCGTCGCAAAAATACCATGAAAATGTTGACGATCAATGTCCATCCCAACTCGCTTCTCAGAACGGCATATTACCGTGTATTGAAAGAAATCCAGAATCAGGGAAAAATGCCCCTGAATTTGATCTATCTCGAAATTTCAGAAAAAGCGCCCATCCCCATTACAGATGACTGGGATGGAGAGACAAATGTAATCGATACTTTCCGTGTCTTTGTAAAGAACCGTTTCAGGGCTTATGATGTTCATTTGGCTGTGGATGACTACGGCGTGGGATTTGCATCCCCTTCCAGGATTTCCAGATTAGGGCCGAAGATTGTCAAAATAGACCGGGACGCGTTATTGGATGATTTTGGAAATTTTACACTGGAAAGCGTCATCAATCTTACGTCTAATCTCCCTGGGGAAATCGATACCATCGTGGAAGGCTTCGACGTCCAAAGCAAGTTTCCTTTGCGTCGGCTCTATAAGTTGGGTGTTCGTTACATCCAGGGACATAAATTCGCATACGCCCAGGAGAAGATCAACGATAGGCTGCCGAAGGAAATTGTTGACGAAATCAGGAAAGACCTGAGCAGTTTTGCTGAGTAACATTTTTGTAAGGGAGAAAAAATGAGCGGCATGGACCAATATGCATTGTTGCTACCGATAGTAAATCAGGCCGTGGACTTTTTGTTCGATGAAGTGAGAACCATCCTCAAGGAGCGTAGAGGCAGTAGAGCGCGGACGAGTCAGGAACCACATACAACATCGAATGTGGTGACAAATAAAAACGAGCTATCGGGAAAAGTCATTAACAGAGATAATCTGATTGGCGACGAAGCCAAAGAATTACAGCACTGTATAGATCAGATAAAGCAATATCGAAAGAATAGACGAATGCTGGAAGAACAGATTGGAAAAGTGGGTGGCCGGACACATGCATCGATCAGTTTACTGAATCAGTTGGAGGATACCGAAAGCGAAATCGACAACTGGTCTAAAAAACTAAAAGAGCTTATCGAAAAAATCTACGGTTGCGAGATCAGCCTGGCTTAGGAAAAAATATTGTACGCTATGAAAACCTCACAGCCAAGTAAACTGGTTGGGGGATACTTTTTTATTTTCACCCTTCTTTTTCTCTCAAGTTGTGCTTACACAAACTCTCCTGCTTCTTCTCTCGGTGCAGGTTTCCGCTATTCATCCTATGGACCCTCATACAACCCTGGTCCGGAATACTGGGCATCCGTTGGCGAACAAATGGCAGGGAAATTCCCCAATGCCAAACCAGCTGCGATTTGGATCGCCGGCATCCTGGATGGAGACGGCACGTATCTCAGCTTCGGGTGTGAGACGGATGATCCCAACATCCGCTGTGGTTATGTGGATATCAACGAAGAGACCCTCTCTCTGTTCGATGAAAAAGGTTTCGATGTGTGGCTGCAAGTGGAACCGGGCAATGCCAGCGTGGATGAACTGATCGATATCGTCCTCGATCAATACAAACATCATCCCAGTGTCGTCGGCTTTGGAGTCGATGTGGAGTGGTACAAATCAACGAACAGACCTGAAGGACAGCCGGTGGCTGATGAAGAAGCAAAACGCTGGGTTGCGGCGATCCGTGAGCATGATCCAAACTATCAATTGTTCCTGAAGCATTGGGATAAGGACTGGATGCCTCCCACCGAACGGGATGGTATCGTTTTTGTGGATGACAGCCAGCAGTTTGAATCGTTCGATCAACTTGTGAGCGAATTTACAGAATGGGGAACAGCTTTTGCACCTGCGCCGGTCGGCTTTCAGTATGGCTATCCAGCCGATAAAGTCTGGTGGCAAAACCTGCAAGACCCGCCCAAAGACATCGGTCAGGCGCTTCTGGATAATATTCCAAATACAGAAGGTCTATTCTGGGTGGACTTCACCGTTCTCGATGTCTTTCCCCCGAATTGAAAACCACTCTGAATATGATCTGAGCACTAGAAAATCGAAACCCCAAACATCGTCAACTTAAATCCGAACACATAAGCGGCTGTAAGCCACAGAGTGTTATAAACGTACGCGGCGCCAAACGAGGTGCCGAGATATACTCCGAAATTCATGCGCGTGATTCCCGCTGGCACACTGACCAGGGTCCGCACACCGGGCAGGATGCGGCCGAAGAGCACCAGGCTTACGCCCCAGCGGGCGAACATGGCTTCCACCCGGTCCATGCGACGGGTGTCCACGCGCAGCCAGCGCGAGGTCCGGAAAACGAGCGGGCGGCCGCCCAGCCGAGCGATCCAATACAATATGGTTTCCCCGATGACTGAAGATACAGCCAATAAAAGTCCCAGTATCAAGACAGACAGGACAGGATGTCCCGTGAGAAAGGCTCGTGCACTTTCCGTTATATGTATAATCTGGTTGAACAAGAATACCTCAATTTGCCACTATGAAAATCTAGATTTCAAAACTGCGCTGTCATCGCCTATGATCAGGCAACAAATGACAGTCTCGGATCGATTGGGCATTCTATTTTGAAACGATAAGAATGGGATTAAGAATGCGAACTTATTAACACAATTCATACAGTCAAGCCGCACAGAATAACCTGATGGACATTCAAGGGTTATTCCCAAAGAACAACCTTTACCATCCTTCGCCAAGGGAATCTTTATGGACAACTTATCCCCTATCCTGCAGCGCATCCCACAATTGAGCACCGCCAAGTCACTGGAAGTCCAGGAACTGAGCGGCGGCATCACGAACAGAAATTACAAGATCAGCGCGGACGGAGAATGCTTCGTCCTTCGTTTGGGGGGAAATGAAACCCGATTCCTTGGAATTGATCGAAAAACCGAATATGAGTGCAGCCTATTGGCATCGCAGATTGGAATCGCGCCGGAACCGATTGCGTTTCTTGAGCCTGAGGGTTATATTCTTGCGCGATTCATTTCAGGCAAAGGAATCCCTGCGGAAGAAATTGGTGTGGAGCAAAACATCCGCCGCGTATTGGAGTCGATGAAGGCTTATCACAAATTGAGTTTCTTTCCTGGCTCATTCTCACCCTTCCGTGTAGCGGAGGAATATGCAGCCACCGCGCGAAAATTCAACGTTCAGTTACCAGTAAAAATGGACAGGTATCTGGAAATATCCCGGGAAATTGAAAAAGCCATGTATGGACGTAATCCACTGCAGCCGCGTCCCTGTCATAATGACCTGCTCAACGGCAACTTCATAGACGACGGCACACGCGTCCGCATTTTGGATTGGGAGTACGCTGGCATGGGCGATATGTTCTTTGACCTGGGCAATTTTGCCATCCAGCATGAGTTCGATGAAGAACAGGATGAAATGTTACTGCGCGCCTATTTTGGCATTCCCACAGACTCTCGGCGTGCTCATCACAAATTGATGAAGATCATGTCAGACCTGCGCGAGGCGATGTGGTCACAGGTCCAGCTGGGTGTTTCCAAGCTGGACTTCGACTATGCCGGTTATGGTCAAAAGTATTTCAATCGATTCGAAGCGAGCACGAATTCAGCAGATTATGATATGTGGCTGAATGAAATGTAATTTCATATATACTTCGGTGGTCGAGTGCGAAGCGTATCGAGACTACTAACAATAAGCAAACATAAACTTATGAGTAGTGGTTTCGATATGTCCTGCGAAAATCACGCAGGACTACTCAACCACCGGCATACTCGTTGATGGAGAACTTACATGAATTTTCCCACACACGCACAGGCAGTCATTATTGGCGGAGGAGTCGGCGGGGTGAGCATTGCCTATCATCTCACACAGATGGGATGGAAGGATATCGTCGTCATCGAACGGCATGAGCTGACCAGCGGCTCGACGTTTCACTCAGCAGGCCTGGTCGGTCAATTGCGCACATCCTCCAGCCTGACCAAGATGATGCGATACAGCACGGGTTTATATCGCAGGCTCAAATCTGAAACAGGTGCCGACCCGGGCTGGGACGAAGTTGGCAGTCTGCGAATCGCTTCGTCAGAGGCGCGCATGGAAGAGCTCAAGCGCGTGGTGGGTTATTCCAAAGCCTTTGGCATGCCGCTCGATATGCTGTCGCCCAGGGAATGCCTGGAACTTTTTCCGCTGATGTCGCTTGAAAACGTCAAAGGCGGAGTTTTTCTTTCGACAGATGGACAGATCGACCCGACCGGTTTGACGAATGCGCTCACTGCGGGAGCAAAAAGCCGGGGTGCAACATTCGCGCTGAACACGCGCGTCACGGGAATCACTGTCAGCAACAATGAGGTCAGCGAAGTGGCAACAGACAAAGGCGTGATCAGGACCGATGTCGTCATCAACGCGGCGGGCCTGTGGGGCAACGATATCGCCAGCATGGTCGGGCTGACGCTTCCCATCATCCCGATGGCGCATCTCTATCTCATTACCAGGCCGGTCAAGGATCAGCCGCCGTCCATGCCGACCCTGCGCGATCCCGATAACCTTGTCTATTTCCGCGGCACGGCAAGCGGGATGATCGCGGGTGGATATGAACATGAGCCAAAGCCCTGGGGCTTGCATGGCGTCCCGCAGGATTGGAATTTCAAACTGCTCGAGCCCGATTGGGATCGCTTCACAACATTGATGGAGAATATCATCAAGCGCGTCCCCTCGATGGAAACGGTCGAGATCGTGCAGCTTTTGAATGGACCGGAAGGCTTCACCCCTGACTCGGAATATTTGCTTGGACCGACATCCGTGCGCGGCTTCTGGGTGGCATGCGCGTTCTGCGCGCACGGCATCGCGGGCGCAGGCGGCATCGGCAAGGTAATGGCAGAGTGGATCATCGACGGCCACCCGGAATGGGATATGTGGCGACT